>CACZPG010000332.1 GCA_902782965.1 uncultured Lachnospiraceae bacterium | reverse complement strand
GGTACTGATACCGAACAGGTTGCGAAAGATCTGATTGCCAAGATGGTTGATGAAGACAGTGCTCTTATAAGTATATATTTTGGTGAGGATATAGAAGAGGATCAGGCAGCAGGTCTGGGAGAATATCTTGAAGAGACCTATCCTGATTATGATATTGACGTTAAGTATGGCGGACAGCCGATATATTACTATATTATATCGGTAGAATGATTCTGTTGGATTTAAATTATTTCAGTGAGTCAGAATGAAGGTCGGCCTTCTGTATGATTAACCGGTAATTAATTATGAAATTATCTGATAATATAATTGATATTAAAGGAATCGGAGAGAAAACGGCCTCGGCGTATAACAGGCTTGGGATAAATAATGTAGGTGATCTTGTTCATTATTATCCGAGGGCATATAAAGTATACTCTGAACCGGTTCCGGTTTCCAGCGCATCAGAAGGAGAAAGGGTTGCGATTTTCTGTAAGGTTGTTTCTTATGTGGATGTGCATAAAGGCAGAAGATATACTATAGCATCACTTTCTGCAGCAGATAATTCCGGCTCTGTCAGAATGGTCTGGTTTAATATGCCTTTTATAAAGAATCAGTTTCATAAGGGCGATTCGTATATTTTCTATGGGACAGTGAAATATAAAGGAAATATGAGGGTAATGGAAATGCCTGAATATTTCACACAGTATAATTATCAGCGTGCAATGTCAACTATGCAGCCGATCTATCCCTTGAAATCCGGAATCACCAATAATTCTGTTACCAGATCTGTAAGGGCTGTTGAGGAGGTAATAAGGAGTATTCCTGATTATCTTCCTGAGAGTGTTATAGAAAAGTACAATCTGATGTCAAAATCAGAAGCTGTTTATGAGGTTCATTTTCCTCATAATGAGGAAACTCTGAAAAATGCAATAAAAAGAATTGCTTTTGATGAATTTTTGGAATTCCTTATCAGAATAAGGAAACTTAGAGAAGATACTGTAAGTGAACCCAATATTCATAAGCTGACAAAAGAATCAATACTAAAGCGGGATGCTTTCATAGCCGGACTTCCTTATGAACTTACTGAGGGACAGAAGAATGCTGTAAATGATATAACGGATGATATGAAGTCAGAGTATGTTATGAACAGACTGGTTCAGGGGGATGTTGGTTCCGGTAAAACCATAGTAGCTGCTATTGCTCTGTTTATGAACAGTATATCCGGTTATCAGGGAGCTCTTATGGTTCCCACTGAAGTTCTGGCTGTTCAACACTATGAGGATCTGAGTAAATTATTCAAACCATATAAATTTACGGTCCGACTTCTCACCGGCTCCATGTCTGTCAAGGAGAAAAGGGCTGTTTATCAGGAACTCAGGGAAGGTATCTGTGATGTTGTAATAGGTACACATGCTATAATTCAGGATATGGCTGAATTCAAAGCTCTGGGACTTGTTATAACGGATGAACAGCACAGATTCGGTGTTAAACAGCGGGAGAAACTGGAAAAGAAGGGGCAGATGCCAAACGTTCTGGTTATGAGTGCGACGCCGATTCCGAGAACCCTTGCGATAATTCTTTATGCGGATATGGACATTTCCGTTATCAAGGATATGCCGGCCCAGCGTAAGCGGATAATGAATTGTGTTGTTGGAACTGATTACAGACCCTCTGCTTATGGTTTTATTAAGAAACAGGTTTCCGAAGGTCATCAGGCATATGTGATATGTCCTATGGTAGAAGAGAGCGAAACGAGTGACTCTGAAAATGTAATCAATTACAGTGACGAATTACAGAATATTCTTGGTGATAGAATCAAAGTAGCATATCTTCATGGTAAGATGAAGGAAAGTGAAAAGAGCGAAATTCTACACAGTTTCATTAATAAAGAAATCGATGTGCTGGTTTCCACTACAGTAATAGAGGTTGGAATAAATAACCCCAATGCTACAGTGATGATGATAGAGAATGCTGAAAGATTCGGCCTTGCTCAGCTGCATCAGCTTAGAGGACGTGTCGGAAGAGGCAGTGCACAGAGTTACGCTATATTTGTAAATGTTAAGAAATCCAAAGAATCAGAAGAAAGATTAAAGGTTCTTGAGAATTCCAACGATGGATTCTATATAGCTTCTGAAGATTTGAAACTTCGAGGTCCGGGAGATTTCTTTGGAATAAGACAAAGTGGAGAAATGGATTTTAAATTTGCTGATATTTATAATCACGCTGATATGCTGAGACTTGCACAGGATATTTCTGTTGAATATGGTGACAGTATTGAAGGAAAGATAATTATTTGATTTACATAACTTTTTTGTTGAAATATAATGTTGTACTATGATATAGTAAAGGTTGGTAAAAAAATGAGAGTTATAGCCGGTTCAAGAAGAAGTCTTCCTCTTAAAACTCTGGAGGGGGATGCAACCAGACCTACAGCTGATAAATATAAAGAGACATTATTTAACTGTCTTCAGATGGATGTTCCTGACAGTGTTTTCTGGGATCTTTATTCCGGAAGTGGTTCCATTGCTATAGAAGCGCTTTCAAGAGGGGCCAGGAGAGCTGTTCTGGTTGAGAACAGCAAGGATGCAGTAGCTGTTATTAAGAATAATATTCATTTTACAAAATTTGAAAATGAATCAGAAATAATCAAATCTGACGTTCTCAGTTTCCTGAGAAGATTGTCTGTTGTAGATGCGGACATTGTATTTCTTGATCCGCCATATAATAAAGGCTTGGAAAGGCAGACTGTTGAAATACTTGACTCTATGAATTTTACTAATGACGAGGTCATTATAGTGGTTGAATCCAGTCTTGAAGAGGATATGAGTTTTGTAACTGATACGAAATTCAAGATATATAAGACTAAGAATTACAAAACTAATAAACACACTTTTCTGTGTTTAAAATAACTCAGATAGGAATAAGAAATATGAATACCGTAGTATATCCGGGCAGTTTTGATCCGGTCACAATGGGGCATTATGATATAATAGAGCGTTCTTCGAGAATTTTTGATGAGGTATACGTTTGTATTCTCAATAATTCAGGCAAAAAAACTCCGTTGTTTTCTCATGAGGAACGTGTTAATATGTTAGAAGATGTTGTCAGAGGATTCGGCAACGTCAAAATTAAACAGTATAATGGTCTTCTGGTTGATTTTGCAAAAGAAAATAATATCAATGTAATTGTCAGAGGGCTTAGGGGGATAACTGATTTTGATAGTGAGCTGCAGATGGCTCAGGGAAATCATATGGTATCTCCGGATATTGAAACTGTTTTCATGGCTACAGATCCAAGATACTCCTTCATCAGTTCTACGATGGTAAGAGAGTTTCTGAGTTATGGAAGATCTGTTAAGGGATTTGTTCCTGATGCGATAATTCCCTTTATAGAAGCGAAGGTAAAGAATAATCAGTAGGAGGATTAGAAAATGGGTAAAAAGGGCGTTGAAGAAATGATTGACGAGATTGAGGTATATATTGAGAATTGTAAGTATCAGCCTCTTTCATCAAATAAAATCATCGTTCCTAAGGATGAACTTGAACGTATGCTTAACGAACTTAAGCTGAAGCTTCCAAGTGAAATTGAAAGATGTAAGAAGATAATGAGAAATAAGGAGGCTATTCTTGCTTCAGCAAGAACACGTTCAGATGCCATTATATCCGAATCTGTAAATGAAGCTAACAGACTGGTGGACGCTCATCATATTACTGAACTTGCAAATGCCAGATCTAATGAGATTTTAGAGTCTGCAAGAGAAGAAGCTGAACAGATAGTTAGTGATGCTAATGCAGAAGCTACTGAGGTTCGCAGAAGCGCTATGCTTTATACAAGAGAGAAAGTTAAGGGGCTCAGAGATTTCCTTCAGTCAACACTCGATGCTGAAAGCGAGAACTTTAAGACTCTTATGGATAGTCTTGAAAATGGTGTATACACCATGGATACAAATCTTAACGAGGTTGAAGCCAGCCTTTCACTGATCAATAATGATCCTGATAGTGTTATCAGAGGTGGTGTTGATGATTATGATGTAGAAGAGGATGAGTTTGGGGATGAACCTGCTGAACTTCCTAAGAAGGTAACTACTCGATCTATCAAGAGCATCGCTGAAGAGGAAGATGACGATGAGGATTATGATGACGACGACTACGATGATGACGATGACTATGATGATGACGATGATTTCTTAGATGATTAATATTTCTTAGAATATGAATTAGAAAAGACTTCCGGATATATTTTCGGAAGTCTTTTTTTTGTATTAAAGATTTTATATAAAATATTATATATAATATATTAAATCGTCCTGACGGTGCAGGCTTTCTCTCGTTTAAGTCTGATATTGGTATTCTCGTATATCATCTGATTATAAAGGTCTGTAGCAAGAATGTCTAACTGCCACATTCTTTGTCCGAGTTCGGTCTCAGGCTTAAACTCAGATTTTTTGTTAATCACAGTAAGTTTTGATAACATACTTATTTCTTTTAGTTTCTGTGAGTAATTCTTATCAAGAGCAAGCAGATTGATATATTCGCTGAAGCCGTTTTCGTAGGACAGTTTCCTGTCTTCTGAATTAATTCCGAGAACCATATGAAGAAGCACACGGCTTACGCGACTGAGTGTAAGGTTTTTGGTCTTAAGATAATCGGACAGTTCTACATATTTAGCCGGAAGTGGTGCTTTTCTTATTCTGTTCAAAAGTTCCTGATTCATATCCAGAGTCATATTAAGCGCAGAAATTTCCGGATCCAGGTTTCTGTCATAAATCAGTCTCGAAGCTATGAAAGGTGTCAGCCATTCGGAATCAGGAATATTCTTATTCATGTAATGAAGATATGAATCCATACATTTGTGAGGTATATAATCTGAAACATCCCTGTTTTCGGAAATGGCTCTTCTTATAGCTGTTGCGCTGGAATATGAACCGCCGAGCTTATCGTTGTGGTATCCTTCATCGGTTCTTTTTATAATAACAGGTTTAATCTTTGAAGAATATTTCTTTATTGCTGCAAAATATGATATTGCGAGAATATTATTCGGCTTGGAAATAATATCTGATTTATCATTTCCCAAAAGCTTAACAATAGCTTTCTCGCTTGCTAATGGATATGACATACCCTTGGATAGGTAATTATTCAGGAGTATTGTATATTCTGACGGTTCATAAGCCAGAATATCTGAAACCCGGTCAAAGATATCCATTCGTTCGTCTTCGGCGCCGAAAACAAGATACTCAACGGAATTAAGCTTATCAAGCATATTTATAGCGCCTTCAGCGAAATCTCTTGCGCTGCCTGTTGCATAAACAACGGGTAACTCAAAAACAATGCTGGCTCCTCCGAGAATAGCTGATTCCGCTCTGGAGTATTTGTCTGCCATTGCCGGTGCGCCTCTCTGGACGAAATTGCCGCTCATAAGCGCAATAACTGTATCAAGTCCGGTTTTCTCCTTAGCTGCATCAATAAGATATTTATGGCCGTTATGAAAAGGATTGTATTCAGCTATGATAGCAATATTTGCCATGATATTTATATCCTTTCGTTATAAACAAATCAATTAGTCATAAGTACTTTTATAATAGCATTTTTTTTGTTGTTATGCTATACTGATTTCGTTCGTCAGAACTAAAATTTATCGTTTTCAATTATACTTGATTAATTGAATTGTATGAATTTGTGTCGGTATCTATATTTTTATATCTGACACATAAATGTCCACCTTTTAGGGGAAGGGTGGATTACTGAAAGGAGAAGAAATGGCTAACGAAGAAAAATTAAAAGCATTGGATGCTGCTCTGGCCCAGATTGAGAAACAGTTTGGAAAAGGATCAGTTATGAAACTTGGTGATAATGCCAAGAATATGAATATAGAAGCAGTGCCGACAGGTTCGCTTAGTCTTGATATTGCACTTGGCATAGGTGGTATGCCTCGCGGAAGAATTATCGAGATTTATGGACCTGAATCAAGTGGTAAGACAACTGTAGCATTACATGTTGTTGCTGAGGTTCAGAAGAGAGGCGGTATTGCCGGATTTATTGATGCGGAGCATGCTCTTGATCCGGTTTATGCCAAGAATATAGGCGTTGATATTGATAACCTTTATATTTCACAGCCTGATAGTGGAGAGCAGGCTCTTGAAATAACTGAAACAATGGTTCGTTCAGGTGCAATCGATGTGCTTATTATTGATAGCGTTGCTGCCCTTGTTCCTAAGGCTGAAATTGACGGCGAGATGGGTGACAGTCATGTTGGACTTCATGCACGTCTTATGTCTCAGGCTCTCAGAAAGCTTACTGCAGTTATCAGTAAGACCAATTGTGTTGTTATATTTATTAACCAGCTGAGAGAGAAAGTTGGAGTAATGTTCGGTAACCCTGAAACTACAACAGGTGGTAGAGCCCTTAAGTTCTATGCTTCTGTCAGAATGGAAGTAAGACGTATTGAGACTATTAAGGCCGGTGGAGAAGGCGTTGGTAACAGAACCAGGGTTAAGATAGTTAAGAATAAGGTGTCACCGCCATTTAAAGAAGCTGAGTTCGACATTATGTTCGGTCAGGGTATTTCAAAGGAAGGAGATATTCTTGATCTTGCTGCTAAGAGCGACATAGTAAATAAATCAGGTGCCTGGTACGCTTATCTTGGTGAGAAGATTGGTCAGGGACGTGAGAATGCCAAGCTTTATCTGAAAGAGAATCCTGAGGTTATGCAGGAAATTGAAGATAAAGTAAGAGAAATGTATTTCAGTAATGGTGAAGATAAAGATGAGCCTTCAGCAGAGCAGGAATAAAATAAATATAATATGATTTATCTGGATGTTAAAAAAGTTAGAAAATCATATAAGTTATATAATGACCAGACCTATATAGGATTCCTGTATAGGTCTGATTTTGATAGACTTGGTATAAATATGGGGAAGTTCAGTGCAGGAACTGATGGATCGCCTGAATCCGGAAGTTCAGGTGTTGATTCCTGTCAGATTCAGATTGATGATGATGTTTATGAGAAAATCAAAGATACAGTTATAGACAGAGCCTTTGAGAAAGGTGTTACTTATCTTGCTGATTTTGAGAGGTCTGCATATGACGTCAGTCTGAAGCTTAGAATGAAGAATTTTCCTGAATATGCCATAGAAGAATCTGTAAATCTTTTGTATGAGTATAATTATCTGAATGACAGGAGATTTGCAGAGAGTTATATAAGATCTTATATGAATTCAAAAAGCAGAAATATGCTAAAGAAAGAACTGTCAATGAGACATATAGATTTTCCTGATCTGGATGAACTTCTTGACGAGGTTTATAAAGATGAGGGGATGGAAGAACAGGACGCCATAGAAGACCTTATGAGAAAGAAATACGGTGGTCAGGATCTGTCAGATGAGAAGGTTAAGAGAAGGGCTGTAAATTTCCTTCTGAGACATGGTTTCTCGTTTGAGCAGATTAACAACTACTTGACATAATATTCTTTAAAGTATATTATAGAACAGTATATGTTTTTTATAGTGACAGACCGTGTGTATGTTGCTATTTGATACAACTAAATATTTATAAAGGAGGTACTCCTGTGAGTCCAGTTGTAACTGTAATCATCGTAGTAGCCGCCTTTATCATAGCTGCCGTACTTGGCTTTGCAATTGGAAATGCGTATCGTAAGAATATTGCAGAAGCAAAGATCGGAAAAGCTGAAGATAAGGCTAAGGATATAATAGATGATGCACTTAAGGCTGCTGAATCCAAGAAGAGGGATATACTTCTGACCGCTAAAGAGGATGCTCTTAAAGCGAAGAATGATATCGAAAAGGAAGTAAAAGACCGCAGAGCTGAGATTCAGCATATGGAGAAGAGAGTTCTTCAGAGAGAAGAAAATCTGGACAAGAAGAGTGATACT
>CACZPG010000331.1 GCA_902782965.1 uncultured Lachnospiraceae bacterium | reverse complement strand
TATGTTCTTTATTTTTTGAAAAAATAATTACAGGCAGCAACTAAATACCGCCTGCAGCTATTTACCGTCAACCACAATATTTTGTTTTTTACCAAAAAGCACAATATACAGTATGTTATGCAATATTTGATATACTATATATCCGACGACTATAACGAGTAATAATACTCTTTTATTTTCATCGCCATTTTCTTACGCCTTTCGTTTAAGAAGCGCTCATAATCATTATAGGTCATAAACATAACGTCATCTGGAATACAATTAACACGCAAATTCTCATAATATTCATCTTTATCAATAATGGTACCAATCTGACATTCTTTTGTCTCACATTGATTTAAGGCCCTCATAAAGTAATCATTCGGAGCGGCATCACTAATAGAGATATTCACACCAGTATCCAAATAGGTGTAGTTCGCCACCTGATTGTACTTTGCCTTATCATTATATCCATTACGTTTCAGATATTCTTTAGGGAATATATGATGCACATCACCAGCAACACTAATTAGATCCGACACTTTTGAACTACTCGACAGAAGTGATCTATCTCCCCCATGTACCTGTGCTGCTATATATGTACTGAAATATGGACTACTAATAGAAGATGTTTCCAAATTCTGTGGAAGCCCTACTGTCCAAAATGATTCAGAAAAATACGCCGCTTCATTATCTTCCACAAACTGCTCGAACCCTCTTTCACGGATACGCCTTAAATCTCTATCCATTTGTGATTCAGGCGAGCTAATATATCTTCCTGTCAGCGTCGAGAACACAAACCATTTCTGGACATTTTTCTTGACCATCATAGGATTCATATCCGTGGAGTGTTTTAGCATTAGATATACTGTATATGCGAAATCTAAAGTCATCTGTGAATTCAATAACTTTGATGAAATGAAACCTGCAGACTGAATTGACAGTACAAACTGTTCAAAGTCGAACTGATTCATAAAGAATTCCACACCTTGTTTCAGTTTAGAGAAGCTATCTTCAGCTATTTCTTCTTTGAAAGACCTTTCTTCAAAATCTCTACCTGATAACAGGCTGACCAGATCTCCTAACTTCCCTCTACCAAACTGACTCATAAATGATACTCTTAACATATCGCTGAATGATGGGTCATAAATATCGTTATTATCATCCTTAAGCCACTTCATCTTATCGGCATAATGGGTAGCCATAAAATCTGTATCACCATTAGCAAGCTGACTATAAAAAGCTGGATCTACGGCAAGATGACAGAAATAATCTATAGCTTTACGGAGTGTATTCCCACCATACTTTTCGTCTGCAGCAATCTTTGACATCGCAAAGTCAGCTTCATTAAGCCTCTTACCGCGAGAATTGATCCTAACAAAAATCTCTGTTACTTCTCCAATATCGAGGTCCGGAACTAGTGTTATAACACCTATCTGTCTGCTCGCTATAGACTGTAAACGTGTGAATGCATCGAACACTTTTTTCTTATCTGCTTCTGGATTATCAGCTAAGTATTCTGGTACTAAATCCAACATTGCAGAGCTGCCAGGAGTAAAGAAAACTGAAATGTCAGCAACCCACTCTTTACTATTCAAATGCGCTGGAGTCTGCACCGCAAATCGTTCCTCACCATCTTCTGCAAGTGGATTAAACGCTATTCTATAAACCTTCTCTTTATAATCTTCTGTCAGTATCTTTTTCCCAGCTATGGCAGTCATTAATGCTGTGATACGCTGCTGCCCGTCTATCATTACCTGTTTGCCTACAGCTTCATCACCATTTTTCAACTTGACAGTAGGGTTCTGCCAAATGATAAGGTATCCTGTAGGGAAACCATTATAAAGGGAATCTATCAAATCCCTAACTTGCCAAGCTTTCCATACAAATGGCCTTTGAATTTCAGGTATTGCAATAGTGCCGGCTTCTATAAATCCCAAAATAGAACTAACCGAATACTGCGATACTGTGTATTTATCAACACTCATTTTATTCCTCCAATACTATATTGTTTCTCTACCTATTAGAGTTCTAGCCATTTCCGTTATCTCATTCACAGCTTTCACCGGCGAAAGGATCCTTACGCCACCAGCGAACTGGAATACCCACGCGTAGAACGTC
>CACZPG010000330.1 GCA_902782965.1 uncultured Lachnospiraceae bacterium | reverse complement strand
GCAGTCCTGTAGACATTGTTGATGTAACAAAGAATCCTGATATAGTCTGCAACTGGAACTTGACATCTTCGGATACTTTTCCATCCTGAGCATATTGTTCTTTAGCTTTCTTGAAAAGGTTTCTCCACTCACCGGCCTTCTTAGGAAATGTATCTAATGTAAGGCTTTCCGGTCCTATCGTCGAATCTCCAATACTACCATATGGAGCGTAGTACTGTTTCTTTAATTCCTCAATGCCATCCGGATCAAATTTGCCCATAAGAGCATCCTGCGTAAAGGCAGCTACCTTTTCCGTAAATTCAGTTTCCTTATCAAGATGAAATTCTTTATTCAGCTCCTCAGCAGCCTCTTCAGAACTTGAAAACTTATAAACACCTTTACTATCCTTCTCAAGCATTGATTTCTGGAATACAACGTATGGATCACACGAATTCTCAATGCTCTTATCAAGAGGCATTCTCTCTAGCTTATCCAAAGCCCTTCTTGCATCCATGGCAGTATGATTGATTTCGCTCATACTGTTCTCAAGGCGCTGCTGACACTGAGAGAAATTCTGCAGCTCAATAGGAAGCTTGATTCCTATACTTTGTGCTGTAGTCAGAGCTAAGAATATCTTTATTCCTGCATCTTCAGGAGAACCTGTATTGAAGATTTCTGTAAGCTTCTTCGTATAGGCATCTTTCTGTTCCTGAGTCAAAGGTTCATAGCCTATAGGATTTTTACGGCTTTTATCTTCCTTTATGGCTTTATCAATAAGATTTGAAAATGCCTCGATGAAATAATCAGGTCTTTTAATGCCGACTGCAGTCATCATCTTCATAATCTGAGTAACTTTTTTATGATGAAGCTTGGTAGCATTACCATAGTCAAGTATAGTAGCCCCTCCATCCAAATCTACCATGATATTACCTGAATGCAGATCGCCATGACGGAAATTATAATCGTTCAAAGGATTCCATGCAGAACCGTACAGAGCTTCCCCTGTCCATACTTTTGCTACTTTTCCTACATATCCGCTGAAACAAATAGACACATCCATATCTCTTCTTAATTGTTTAAATGTCTTTGGTATTTTATCTATATTGTCAAGAGTCAGCTTATATGTAGTTTGTGATTTCTGGGTTTTTCCTTCCTTAACTTCATAAGGTCTGAATGCTTTTTCAATATCTTCTCTGGTTTCTTTGATATGACGATCAAGAGTTATTCCTTCGGCTTTACTCATGAGAAGATAGTTTTCACCAAACGGAACATCGATCAGTTCAACTGTCTTAACATCTGCATCCTTATTTCCGTATTTTGATATACCCGTTTTACAGTTTTCCGCCTCATTCTTAAGGTCAAATTCCTTCTCGATTTCAGAAAGCTGAGCTAAAAATCCTGCTTCTGTAGTTCTTGGTTTATGTGGCGGGACAGCATTTCCCTTTATCGTTTTCTTATATTTTGCTATGTCCTTATCAGGCATGTCAGCGAAAACAGAATACTTTTTAATGATCGGAAGTTCTCTTTCCATGCGTTCTTTTGCATCAGGTCTCAGAATCTTTATTACAGCTTCTTTTTCTCCGATCTTCGGACCTTTAACTACACATGAAAATGTTTCAGCAACTGAAGCTGCTCCCAGAGGCTTATCAATCTCGATACTCGTCACCTGGGTCTTTGACTTTTTGATAATGTCTTTAATTACATTATTCACATGTCGTCTGCTTATAGGACGAAGGTCTGATTTTACAACATTTATAGCATTTCTGAGTTCAGGGACAACCATATATTCAGGTACGCCCTGCATCATCTTCTGCATGATCGGACCTGCTCCCTTAAGTGAGGAAGCAAAATAATCTCCACCCTTTTTTCTTTCAGAGCTGTTAGTATCATTTTTCTTAAAATCCTTGATAATAAATGACAGCATAAAACGCTTATCCTGAAGATTTGAATCATTATAATAATCATTCATCATATGCTGCAGGAATTTGCCCTGACCATGTTCTTTGTTATATCTCAGATTGTTCTGAGCATATATAAGATTGTCCTTTTCTGTTTCCTTATCATCTTCAAGGTTGAAGATATTTTGTATTCCCATACCACCTATCTGATCAAAAGCATCCTCTGTCGCTTCATTCATAAGCTTTACGATACCTGCCCCGCCCTTTTCTGCCGCTTCATTTAATACTTTTGATGCTTTTACAAAATCAATATCCGGATTATATTTTTCAAATACAGATTTGATATTTCTAAAAAGAAGGAAAGAACCAGGTTTAATGTTTGGATCTTTATTAATTTTATCCATACAGAAATTAACTATATCGTCGATTACAGGTCTGGCACCCTCTATCAATGCCTTCTCCTGCTCAGACAGCCCATCCATCAATTCTGCAATCGGATCTCTTTTTGATTTGTTATTTCTGAAATTTATAATATTGGCAATGAGACTCGTACTATTCCAGAGGGCCGGTGCTATCATAGATATCTTCATCGGACTTACGGAGGAAGCATTATAGAGATCTCCTACAAGATTAAGAAGTCTTTCTGAATCATCACTCCAGATATGTTTTCTGACATCATCATTTATACTG
>CACZPG010000329.1 GCA_902782965.1 uncultured Lachnospiraceae bacterium | reverse complement strand
CTTCTTTAAAGCATCACCAACAGTAAATTGAATTGCAACTTCTACTTTATCTGCTGCCGGTTCGTTCAAATTCTTTGAAACAACCTTACCTCCAAGCAAGGAATAGTAATCTGTATATTTTGAAGGAAATTTCCACCCGTATTTACTTACAAGTTTGACAGAAAGCATATACTGATCGCCTTTTATAAACATATCGGTATCCATCATTATTTCGCCATTATGCGTCCAAACTACACTGTCAGAATCACCGCTGACGTCAATATATCTTGAATAGTCACCCATTGGAGAAACACCCTTATTGGGTTTATTTCCGGCTACCGGAACAGAAGCAAGTATTCCTACACTCTTAAATGTAGAAAAGTAGTATTCTACAATAATGTAATGAGGATCCGTGGCATCAGGCTTAGTATCATTAAAGCTACTATTCCGAATAATATTTACATCTGCTTCCTTGCTATTCACATATGCCTTAGGATGATCATAATAATAAGTATGCTGATAGAAGTTATAGTCTGATTCTGCCTCAAGAATAATTTTTACCGAATACTCTTTGCCAGCTTTAAACTTCTCACCATATGCCACAAAATCATCGTCTGTCTCATTATACCAGCAGACACCATGGTTAAAACTATACTTTGACATATCCCAATCATCATGGTTATATATCTTAAAATCAGTTCCAAAGCCAGTGTAATTATATATATGGCATTTATCAGAAACATCTAAAACGATACTGTCATAATAAGTACATTCCTGCCCTGCAATCGGAGATTCTATATTTGAAATCTTCACCTCTCCTATTGATGTCGCAGCATACACATCGGTATTACTTAATCCTGTCGCTCCTATAACTACAGCTACAGTAAACAGCACAGAAAGAATTATACGGCTTATCCTATCTGCAACCTTTCCTCGTTTCCAACTCATTTTACTTTCTCCCTTCCTTTTATTCATGTATTAATTATATGTATCAAAAATATATTATTCAACGTGAAACCGCCTGTTTACCTCAAAAGTATCCATTGGATACCATGAAAATAAGCCCCAAAACGACTCAAAAATGATATTTTCTTACAAAGAAAAAATGTGACACGGGAAAACCCATGTCACATTCTCTATGTCACACTTATTACTGAAGTGGTGAATAGTCTACTAATCTCTTATAGTCAGCATCATAACTGATATGGTTATCCAGGAAGTTTTCCGGGATTATATATTCATAAACATTTGACTGACTGCCATAATTCTGAGAAACTACTTTTCCTTTCTTAACCTTCATAACGCCAACGCTGCAATATCCCATGTGTCCCCAAACGGTTACAACACCATGACCCGGATATGCAACATAACTAAGGTGTCCTGCACTTGTGGTTGCAATTTTCTTAGCCTTACCACTCTTGAAGGTGTATATCTCTGTTCTGTAGTCTGCCTCACAGGTACCATGCTTTACCAGAAGTTCGGCTTTCTTATCACCATTCAGATCAGCAAGATAATATCCATCAAGATATCCATCTTTCTGTTTGTAATTTGACAGATCTGCACTGTACTTCGATACTATCTTGAGATATGCCTTCTTCTGCTTCTTTGTAAGCTTCTTAATAGAAGTATCCTTCTTAAGCTTCAGCTTCTTGGCATATTTCTTAGCCATCTTGTAATTTCCGGCTTTATAATAGTTCAGATAATTAGCCATATTTGTATTATAGGAAGCTTTGGCTTCACTCTGAATACCCTCAAATGATACAGATGAAACAATCATCACTAATATCATCATTGCAGATATAAATACTTTGAGAAATGATTTTCTTTCCATCTCTTAACCCTTTCTTTAAAAACTTATTCCGGCGGATTCTCGACGGCCGAATCATTGGCCTCTGATTCCTCTCCCTGCTGACCGGTCAGTTCACGTGCTTTATTCTCCAGATTGATCCCGTTCTGAGCATCCTTTACTGTAGTCTCCGTAACAGGATCAGCGCCACAGGCTGTAAACCCGAATGCTGACATGATCAGAAGTATACCGATAACTACTTTCTTTTTCATATGAATTACCCTTGATAACCCCTCCGAGAATTCAACTGTCAGAGCAGGAATTCTCTATGCTTTAAAAAGTTTACTCCCAGGGCATCGGATTTCCTGATGATGAATCTTTGCTATCAGAATCCGATTCTTCTCCTGATTTTTCTGAAGACGATTCTTCAGCAGAACCGGAAGATTGAACCTCTGCGGAACCGGAGGAAGAACCTTCTGTTGAAGCAGTATTTGAGGAAGCATCAGCTTTATCAGAAGTGTTTTCACTCACAGAAGCAGCAGTCTCTGATGTCTTACCCTGCTCGGATTCTTCCTGTGAATCATTTTGTACTATGAGCTCACTATCATCATCCTTCAGAAGCTCATCACGTTTCTTCCTGAATTCATCACTGGCAAAAACCTTAGTCTTTTCCTTGCCCGATTTCTTGGACTTTGAAGACTTATCTTCCTTAGCAGCCTTTTCAGCTTTTTTCTTAGCCTTCTTAGCAGCCTTTTCAGCTTTCTCAGCTGCTTTTTCAGCAGCCTTCTCAGCCTGGAGCT
>CACZPG010000328.1 GCA_902782965.1 uncultured Lachnospiraceae bacterium | reverse complement strand
TTTTTTGGCGGAGAATATGATTATGAAACTGATATTGCTGTTAACAGGGAGGAGGCATTTGAAGACGGATTTGAAAAAGGAATAGAAAAAGGAGTGTTGCTAAACATACAAAGCATAATGAAAAATCTCAATATGACAGCTGAACAGGCGATGGATAGTATAGATATTCCTGCAGAGAAACAAGCGGAATATATAAAAATGCTATCCATATAATTAAAGGTATAAATATTTAGAAAATGGGCGAAGATTTATTCTTCGCCCATTATTGTAGGGAGGTGTACATGTATGAAGTATGTTGCACTTTACGAAAGGCTTTCAAGAGATGATTATTTGAATGGAGAATCCGGAAGCATATCTAATCAGAAGAATCTTCTTGAGAAATATGTTAAGGATAATAAATTAGGTCTGTTCCGACACTTCTCAGATGACGGGTATTCTGGAAGAACATTTGACAGACCTGCATTTAAGCACATGATTGCAGAGGTAGAAGATGGTAATATATCCACTATTGTAGTTAAGGATATGTCGAGACTGGGCAGGAACTATCTGATGGTAGGCTATTATACTGATATATTTTTCCCTAATAATGATATACGTTTCATTGCCATTAATAATGGTGTAGATTCAGGACTAAATGAATCCAATACAGATTTCCTTCCTTTTCTTAATGTTATGAACGAATGGTATGCAAGGGACACCAGCAGAAAAATACAGATTCTATTCGACTCCAGAATGTCACAGGGGATGAGGTGCAGTGGATCTACACCTTATGGCTACTATAGGATAGCTGGTGATAAGAATACCTTCTATATTGATGAGGAGGCAGCTGATGTTGTAAGGAAGATATATGACATGAAACTGAAGGGAAATCATCCATCACAGATAGCAAAGAAACTTACTGAAGAAAAAATACTGATTCCTGCTGCATACCAGGAGAAATATCATCCCGAAAATGCAAGAAACCATTCGTATGAAAATCCATTCAAATGGAATGATACCACTGTAAAGAGGATACTTAAGAGACGTGAATATACAGGTGATATGGTTCTTGGGAAACTTTCAAAGAATCATTCAGAAGACGTCAGGCTTGCAAACGAATGCGGAGCTTATATTTTCCATGACGCTCATAAAGCCATAATTAGCAGGGATATGTGGGTGAAGGCTAATGAAGACCCAAAACAATCATCAAAGGTTTCCGAGGATAAAGCAACTCCTGAATATGATTTTATTTCACCTGGAAAACTAATATGTAAAGAGTGCGGAAGAAAGCTGAAATATCATCAGCGGGGATTTTTTGACTGTCCGGCTGTAACCTATCGAAAGAATAAATGCTCTTCTCATTATATTAGAACCTGTGTGTTAGAAACCTGTATAATTAATGACGTGCAGATAATAGCTGAAGAGATTACGAAAGACAAAACAGAATTCATTAAAAATGTAAAAGTTTATTCGGAAAATTCAGTGTATGGCATGAATAATGAATTATTGCTTGAAATTATGGAGATAGATGAAAGAATCACCGAAATATCATCAATGATAAAAAATCTTTACAGAGATTATAAGGATAAGCTGCTATCGTATGATGAATTCAAACTTCTCCTTGAAGAATATAAGTTGGAAATGGAAAATCAGAAGAAACTTAAAAAGGAGAAAGAATCCGAAAGGAAGTTGCTTGAAAAAGATAAGCCACGGCCGGAAAGATTTGTTTCTTTATATAGTGAAAAAAGTCTGTTAAATGAGGATATTTCCGAATATGCAAATGATCTGATAGATCATATAGACATTCATCATGGGACCGGACGTGGAAAGGACAGAAGTCAGCAGTTAGATATCTACTATAAATATATAGGTATATACAGACCTTATGGTTCAGAACTCATAGAAAACGAAGAGCGTAGCAATATATAAAAACGAAGAGAAATATTAAAAAAAATATAATGCTTCCTATAATGTTCAGCTATATATGGATATACAAATGAAATATAACAATAATATGTTAAAATTGTCAAAAAAAGATGACTCAAAGGTTGCAATTTGACCAAAAGTTTGATATTATGTTTTAGAAATTTCATCCATTTAGCATCAACAGTCCCCTTCAGAAGTGTTGTAGAAACTTGCTTCAGATTGTGTCCGTTGGAGTGAAGTGGAGAATTATTAAAATTCCAAGGAGGAGAAACAATGCAGAAAAGTTTTACAAAAAGAGCATCCGCTCTTGCACTTGCTGCAGCTATGACTCTTACACTTGCTTCAGCGCCAGTGTCAAGCGTTAATGCGGCATCTAAGTCTGTACAGGTT
>CACZPG010000327.1 GCA_902782965.1 uncultured Lachnospiraceae bacterium | reverse complement strand
TAAGTTATATTCTGAGTCATAGAAGAGGAAAGAGAAATGAACAGATACATAATTAAAAATAATATAAAGCTGATGTGCAGAAACTGGGGAAATATACTTCTCTTTATAATTATGCCGGTCATTCTGATATTCGTTCTGTCAAGTGCATTTGACACTCTGATGCAGAAATACGAGAAAACTGAAATGAGTGCCGGTTACAGAATTGAGGGGGATACAGTAACCGAAGCTATGATAGAAGCTATGAAGGATATTGCTGAAGAAAATGATATCAGCCTGAGTGAATTTCCTTCCGGTGATCCCGAGGAACTGATTCGAAACAACGGACTTACCGGCTTCATAGTTTTTAAAGATGATACCTATACCATATACGAGGATAAGGATAATGCAGTAATGGGCAAGGTGCTGGAGTATTTTGTAAATGCATTTTATGAAAATGCAGCTGCCGGTGCTATGGGAGTCCAGACTGACAATGCAAAGATTACTGTAGAGCATCCGGATTTCAGAAAGGCCATTGATTCCAAGGATTATTACGGAATAGTAGAGATTATTTACTTCGGCTGGTGTGCAATAGTGGCCGGTGCCGGAATCTTTATGAACGAGAAGAAATATAAGATCAGAAGACGGTATCAGGTGGCAAATCTTTCGCCGATTAAGGATTATCTTGGAAGGTTCATCCCTATAGTAATAGTTGCATCAATCGGTACCGTTATCGCAGCACTGCTGACAATTGTTCTTCTGGGAGTTCATTGGGGAAATCCGCTGCTTTCGTTCTTCATTCTGATTCTGTCAACAGCCGCTGCAACGGCCCTTGGTGTTATGATTTACAACCTGACTGACAATATGATCGCGACGATTATAATCGTATTCGCACTTGTCTGGTTTCTTGGATTCTGGGGAGGCTCCTTTGAAACATATCTTTTCTCCTCGCATCCGATGATTCTGAAGAATATATCTCCTGTATACCACATTAACAGAGCTCTTACAGAGTTATCCTGTATGAATCAAAGTGATTATACAGTAAATGCAATTGGTTACAGTGGACTGTTAATAGTAGTATGTTCAGTTATCGCAGTGGTAGCCGGACAGATAAGAAAGAGAGGAAGAGCATGAAAACATTAATCAAAACAAGCGTGAAGCTCCTGGTCAGGACGAAGCTTATCTGGCTGTTTATAGTTCTTATGCCGATATTATCAACTATAATTCTGAAGAGTAATACAGAATATACAGCTTATCTGGATGATGTTGAGCGTATAGTTGAGCTGGAGGATGTTGATAAGAAAGTCGCCTACAACGCAGAGAAGGGTGATTATGTAGTTAAGATATATGATGCATCAGGCTCTGAACTGTCTGAATATCTTTTGGACAGACTGGCCAATAGCGGAATGTTCATTTTATGCAGAGCCGATCTTTCGAAGGAAACGGTTACTGATGAATTTATGAAGAAGCATATTGATTTTGACGGACATGAGGACAGAATGGGTTCAGCCCTTTATATTCCGGCGGATTTCGATGAGAAGATAATGGACGGAAAACTGTCGGAAGCCCTTACCATGTATGTGCTTTCAGATGATGAGAGAACTGAAGCTTTTGAAAATGAACTTACGCTCCAGCTTTCAAGAATGGAAGCAATGAGAAGCTATGCCGGAGAAACGGATGAATTACTGGATGGACTTAAGAAGGCTGATGACCTGAGTCCCGAGAAAGAGGTTGTATCCGTATCAGCAGGTAAAGGAAGAACTCTGACTGCTGAGCAGACTAATCAGAAAGCTCAGATGGGATATGCATTTTCCTTCCTGACACTGGGATTTGTATTTGCCGGTTTCTTCATAGCTAATGGAACAATTAAGGAACAGAAGAACGGAGTATTTACAAGAATCAATCTTTCAAAGACGAGCGTACTTACTTATTTCACATCAAAGTTTGTTTCAGCATTCCTTGTATCTCTTGCAATGACAGCTGTGGTTGGAGTATGCAGTCTGATGCTTGATATGAAGGATCTGGGAATGAACAGGGCAACCTTTCTCGTTCTTATATTCATGATGGGACTTATCTTCAGTTCCCTCAGTATGTTTGTGGCAATTATGCTGAATGATGTATTCAGTGCCAGTATAGCCTCCTTTACACTCTGGTGTATGTCATCCCTTTTCAGCGGACTTTATTTTCCTCTGGATGATACCTCAAACGGAATTAAAGTGTTATCTTCCCTTATGCCGCAGAAGTGGTTTCTGGATGGAACAGAAATGATTTTTGTTGGAGACAATAACGCTTTCAATATGTTATTATGTATTACAATAGCATATCTTGCAGTGATCATAAGCCTTGGCAGTATTGGCCTTAAGGTTAGAAGGAGCGAAGAGTGGGGAGTGTCTTAGGTGAAAAAATCCTTAAAGAGAAATATTTTCTGGTAGCCCGGATTATAATCATGCTGCTCTTCAGTGTGTATGGTGTGCTGGAAATTGATCAGGAGACAGGAGTATCTGCACAGATACTCCTGCTTATTTCGTTGTATATTTCTTTAGTCTGTCTGAAGGAATTCGCTGATGGCAGGAAGAAATTCCCATTTCTGATCGCAGCAGCTTTAATATTTGTTGGATTGATATACTTTGGCGGAATTGGTTTTATTTTCTTGGGAGCCTTTATATATTATGAATTCCTGCTATGTTTTAAAGCGGATATGTTATGGTATTATCTGATATATCTGACCTTTATAATAGAGAGATTCTTCCTGGTCCGGATAATTGATGATAAGTCTGTGAATGGCATTGTTCAGCTGACCATTCTTACATTTATGCTGATCTTCTATATGCAGCATGAGTTTGTTGTGACCGATTATGAGAAGCGGATGATGGAAGATACCATTACCCAGCAGGGCCTGAAGCGGGATATGCTGAATCAGGAATCCGCCGCTAAGCAGGAAATAGAGAAGAGTCTTCTGATGTCTGAGAATAAGATTCTTGAAGAAAGAGCCTCTCTTTCCCAGACTCTTCATGATAAGCTGGGTCACAATATCAATGGGTCGATCTATCAGCTGGAAGCTGTTAAGGTTTTGATGGATAAGGATACTGAGAAAGCGCGTGGAATGACTCAGGCAGTGATAGATCAGCTTAGAACCGGAATGGATGAGATACGTTTGATTCTGAGAAAAGAACGTCCTGAGAAGAAGCAGATGGCACTGCTCCAGTTACATCAGTTATGTTCTGACTGTAATGATAAGGGCGTGGAGGCTCAGTTAAGTATTGAAGGTGATGCGTCCACCATTCCTAATGATATGTGGGAAGTGATTCTTGATAATACCTTTGAGGCTGTCACAAACTCTTTGAGATATTCTAAATGTACGGGTATAGATATAAATATCATAGCAATGAATAAAATGGTGCGATGCACAATATCTGATAATGGAATCGGATGTGATAAGCTGGTAGATGGAATGGGACTTTCGGGAATGAGACAGAGAGTCAGACTTCTGGGTGGAACCATAGATTTCGAAACTCATCCGGGATTTAAGGTCAGTATGCTGCTTCCATTAGAATAGCTTAGTCAGGTCAGAAGAGGTGGAGAATGGATAAGATTAAAGTTATAATCGCAGACGATAGTGATTTCGTACGTGATGGGATGAAAATAATACTTGATGTGGATGATGACTTCGAGGTTATCGGCTCTGCAGCGAATGGACGTGAGGCAATAGAACTGGCTGAGAAAGCTAAGCCGGATGTGTTCCTTATGGATATCCAGATGCCGGAAATGGACGGAATTGAGGCAACAAAGTACATAGCGGAGCATAATCTTGGCAAGGTGCTGATCCTTACCACCTTTGATGATGACGACCTTGTCAAGGATGCGCTTAAGAGCGGAGCGAAGGGGTACCTGATCAAAAACCATACACCGGATCATTTAAAGCAGATGATAAAATCCGTGGTAAACGGAACGGGTGTTATGGAGGACAGTATCCTGGAAAGCCTGGCAGGTTCGGTTGCTTCGTCAAAGGACACAGCCTCCGGCGCAGGAAGCGGATTTGATCCCGAGGGTTATACCGAAAGAGAACTTGACATAGTGAAAGCCGTATCCGAAGGTCTTTCAAACAAGGAGATCGCTGCGAAGCTGTTTATCTCCGAGGGAACGGTTAAGAATTACATAACCAATATTTTATCCAAGGAAAACCTGTCTCACCGCACGGCTCTCGCGGTTTATTATCTGACCGGGAGAAAAGCTT
>CACZPG010000326.1 GCA_902782965.1 uncultured Lachnospiraceae bacterium | reverse complement strand
CATTTCTCATTATGGCTCTTAGCGGTTCGGGCTATCTTGAGATGTTTAAGGGTACTTATGAACAAGCTGTTATAAATGATACCGAAACAGATAATTGGATTCATGGATATAAGAATGATAAAGATAAGTATGAGTTCAAGATTCCGGTGTCTGATGGGGAAACCTATATTCCAATAGTGTCAATCTCTGATTCGTATTACAAAAAATATCTGAATGGCCAGAACTCTCTGGAGAGAGCTTTCTATCCGAGATACGCTAAGATGGATTTAGAAAAAAAGAGCCTTGAAACAGGTGATCCTCAGACTACCGCTGATCTGGGTGTGTCCAGTAATGATGCCGAAAATGTTAAACTCAGCTTAACCAGTGCATCCCTTACAACTACCGGTGGCCCCAACAATAATAATTTTAAGTGTCTGCTTGATCTGACAATGACAGATGATACATATGATATGGTATTTGCCAGATTTGCTTATGATTATGATGAAGATGCAGAGACGTTGGATATTGAAGAATCAGAACCGATTTATATAGGGGAGAAAAATGTATTTACTATACCGGTTAAGTGGCATGAAACACACGCAAATCCTAATACGCTGAAAAATTTGCTGGCTTCCCCTTTCATAATGGGCTTTCATTCCGTGAATGACGGTTGCTGGCATATTTACGAGTTCACTGTAGATGAATCTGATAGCACATTGAAAAGCGAACATAAAAAAGACTATTTAGTCGATTATGAATATGAGATTGAAGGGGCGAATGATAATAAATATGTTATAATAACAAAATATAAAGGAACATATAATAAAGTTGTCATTCCTGCCATGATAGAAGGAATTCCGGTGACCGAAATAGGTTTAAATGTTTTTGAAGACTGCAGTAGTTTGGAAAGTGTTGTGATTCCAAATAATGTAACGCGTATATGGCCTAGTGCATTTTTTGGATGCACTAATCTGAAGAGTGTCACCCTTCCGAATGGTTTAACAAAGATTGAAGCTTATACATTTTATGGCTGCAGCAGTTTGAAAAATATTGTAATTCCTGAAACCGTGACAAGCATTGAAGGTCAGGCATTTCGAAATTGCAGTGTTCTGGATAAAATTGAAATTCCGGCAGGTGTGACCAGTATAGACAATCAGGTTTTTGATGGCTGTGAAAAAGCAAAAATCTATGTTACTAAAGGGTCTTATGCAGAAGAATACCTGATAAATAATAATTTAGAATACTATTACTCAGATATGTCTATAGATTTAGATATTACAAATAACTCGGGGATGTTTAAGGCTGTTACAGCTGCTTATAAGGTGGAGGATGACAAAGAATATCTTGTTATGGCTCTTAGTGGTACAGGTTATCATCATCTGTATAAAGGTACTTATGAGCTTGCCTGTGCAAATGGCACCCATACAGAGAACTGGATTGAAGGATATGAGAACGCTGATGGTAAATATGAGTTTGTAATTCCTATTAATGGTGATGCGGCTTTTATTCCTCTGGTGGCAATTTCACAATCTTATTACACTAAATATCTGAATGGCCAAAATTCTCTTGAAAGAGCATTCTATCCGAGATATGTCAAGCTGGATCGCGATGCAGCTACCCTTGAGACCGGGGATTATGAGTTTAAGTCTGATCTGACAGTGACTGATAAAAGTACAAATGAAGATAAACTTTGTTTAACAGGTGCTGCCATAAATACAGTAGGTGGGCCAAACAGCATTAATTATAAATGCCAGCTTGAACTGACAATGGGAGACGACACATATAGTAAGGTCTTTGTTGGAAAGGCTGATGAAATCGGAGAAGATTCTGAGACCATTGATATTGGAGATGGTGGATTATTCGCTATACCGGTTAAATGGGTCGAAACTTTTGGACAGCCGGAGACGATGATGAGCCTGCTGGCTGATACATTTGTTGTTAGCTTTTATTCTGCGAATGATAGTAAATGGCATATGTACAAGTTTAAGGTAGATGAAGGTGAAAGCACCTTGGAGCTCAGACATACAACAGCTAATTTAGTGGATTTTGAATATTATATTGATGGAGAGGATGTTAAATCTGCTATAATATTAAAGTATACAGGATCATCTAAAAAAGTTGTTATTCCGGAGACTATAGAAGGAAATCCGGTTAGAACAATAGGTTTATGTGCTTTTAAAGGCTGCAGTAGTCTGGAAAGTGTTGTGATTCCTAATAGTGTAATGAGTATAGAGGATAGTGCATTTTTTGGATGTAGTAATCTGCAGAGTGTCAACCTTCCGGATGGAATAACAAGTATTGGAGCTTATACATTTTATGGTTGCAGTAGTTTGAAAAAAATTGAAATTCCTGAAAGTGTGTCACTTATAGTAGATCAGGCATTTCGAGATTGTAGAAGTCTGGAGAGTATCGATATCCCTGATAATGTGACGAACATAGGAAATCAGGCATTTGACGGCTGCAGCAATCTGGTGAGTATCAAATTATCGAATAAATTGACAGGTATAGGGACTTGTACATTTCGAGATTGTAGCAGTCTGGAGAGTATCGATATCCCTGATAGTGTAACGAGTATAGAAGCTCAGGCGTTTGATGGTTGCAGCAATCTGGTGAGTATCGAAATCCCTGATAGTGTGACAAGTATAGGTGAAAATGCATTTTTTGGTTGCAGCAAAGCAAAATTCTACGTTGTTAAAGGCTCATATGCAGAAGAATACCTCAAAGCGAATAATATAGAATATGAATATTTGAAAAGTAATGAGGTGCCAACAGCGCCACCAACTGAGAATTCATCAGTAGCACCAACAGCGCTTCCAACTATGGCACCAGCTGCACCATCAACCGAGAAACCGTCTGAGGCACCTGCAGTATCGCCGACCAATCAAAAGAGTACCGAAGCTCCTGCTAAAGTTAATCTTAAATCGGTTAAAAATATAAAAGGTAAGAAGCTTAAGGCGATATGGAAGAAAGTAACCGGAGCTAAAGGCTACGAAGTTCAGTATTCACTGAACAAGAAGTTCAAGAAGGCGACTACAAAGACTTCTAAGAAGCCGACTCTTACAATCAAGAAGCTTAAGAAAGGCAAGACCGACTATGTAAGAGTCAGAGCCTACACAATAGATGCCTCCGGCAAGAAAATACCGGGCGAGTGGAGTAAGACGAAAAAAGTTAAAGTAACCAAGTAATTGAAAGGTGCCTGTCACCGTTAAGAAAGTGTTACAGAAAACTTTAAAATAGTTAACAATATTGTAACGGTGCCTGTCACCATTAAGATTTTGTAACGGTATGTAACATTTTTGTAACGGTGACAGGCACCCATAATGGGGGAAATAT
>CACZPG010000325.1 GCA_902782965.1 uncultured Lachnospiraceae bacterium | reverse complement strand
AGCCTGGTATCTTCGATTTCTACAGATACATAATCCTCTGTCTTCTCTTTAGAGTTTTCTTTTACTTCAATTACAGGAGGTTTAAAATCCAGATCAAATGTAGCAGCCGCCTCTCTTGCCATACCAATGATAGAGAAGCAGTCAACTCTGTTTGAAGTAATTTCATATTCTACATTTGTGTCATCAAGACCAAGTGCCTTAATTGCATCATCTCCCGGCTTTACATCCGCATCCTTAGGGAAGAGATATATTCCATTCTCAGGTGCTTCCGGATAGAGGTCTCTGCTTGAACCCAGTTCTTCAATAGCGCACATCATACCATCAGACTTAACTCCTCTGAGGGCGCCGGCTTTAATTCGGATTCCATCCGGAGGAAGCTCGCCTCCATCATGACCTCCTGCTACCTTACCACCGTCAAGTACAGTTGGAGTACATGCCCCTACTACTGCATTAGGTGCACCTGTAACTATCTGTATTGGTTCACTTTCTCCGATATCCACCTGACAGATAACCAGCTTATCTGCATCAGGATGCTTCTCTATAGAAAGAATCTTTCCTACTACTATTTTCTCAAGGTTCTTGTCATACTGGGTATAATTCTCCACATGAGAACCTGAAAGAGTTATTTTATCTACAAATTCCTGAGGTGTTACATCCAGATCAGGAACATATGCTTTAATCCATGAAATTGGTGTATTCATTTTTGTTCTCCTTTATTATTGTTTGAATCCACTCAGTTACCTTTAAAACTGCTCCAGGAATCTGATGTCATTCTCATACATCAGTCTCATATCAGAAATCTCATATTTCAGGAGCGCTACTCTTTCGAGTCCGATTCCGAAAGCAAATCCGCTGTATACCTCCGGATCGATACCACACATTTCCAAAACGTGTGGATGAACCATTCCGCAGCCAAGAATCTCTATCCAGCCTGAACCTTTACATACACCACAGCCCTTGCCTCCGCACTTGAAGCAGGTTACATCAACCTCAGCTGATGGTTCTGTGAATGGGAAATGATGTGGACGAAGCTTAGTCTTCGTCTTAGGTCCGAAGAAATTAGTAGCAAACTGATCAAGAGTACCCTTCAGATCTGCCATTGTTACATTCTTTCCGATAACCAGTCCTTCAACCTGATGGAAGGAAGGTGAATGTGTTGCATCAACTTCATCTGATCTGAAAACTCGACCGGGTGATATTAGCTTAATAGGAAGTTCTCTCTCCGGAAATCCCTTAGAAGTTTCTTTAAGCTTTCCTGCAGCAAGCATTACTCTTGCCTGAACAGAAGAAGTCTGGGTTCTGAGAACGATATCCTGTTCTGTAGTCTCTCCTCTGGCAATATAGAAGGTATCCTGCTCATCCTTTGCCGGATGATTCTCCGGAATATTCAGAAGCTTGAAGTTCATGCGGTCATATTCCACTTCCGGTCCGTCTATAACCTCATAACCCATTCCTATAAATACTCTTTCCAGGTCCTCAAGAGCTATCTGATTAGGATGCTTATGTCCTCTGATAGCCTTTGTTCCCGGCAGAGTTACATCTATTGTTTCTCTAGCCATCTTCGCAGTGAGAAGCTGTTTTCTGAGATTTTCCCTCTTCTCATTGATCTTATCTTCGATCTGAGCTCTAACCTCATTTACCATCTGACCAACCTTTGGTCTCTCCTCAGGAGAAAGGTCTTTCATTCCTTTCAGAATCTGGGTAAGTTCACCCTTTTTTCCAAGAACGGAAACTTTAATCTCATCAAGAGCTTCCGTAGATGAGGATTCAGCTATTCTCCTTGCAGCTTCCTCCTTTATTTTTGCAAGCATTTCATTCATCTCTCACACCTCCATTTAAGTGAGTCAATTAGAATCTGTTCGTCCCCGGCACTGCCTTTCGGACTAGAACTAATAAATAAGAAAACCCGAATATGTGATATCCAAAAAGGATATCTCATATCCGGGACGATAAATCAATATATTACCGCGGTACCACCCGACTTTCATACCCGTCAAAGAATACTTCTGCTAAAGCATCCATCAGGATATGACTCTCATTTATAGACTTAACGCGTCTGACGTCCGAACCTACTGATCAGAATGACTTTAAGCCCGGCAGCTCCGGTGTGAATATGACTGTTAAATTTACTAATAAGGCTTTCAGCCGATGACCTTATCTCTCTCAAGCAACCCTTAACAGCTTTATGCACCATCAATGCTTTTAAATACTTTTAACGATTATAGTGACTTAAGTCCACAAAGTCAAGGCTTTT
>CACZPG010000324.1 GCA_902782965.1 uncultured Lachnospiraceae bacterium | reverse complement strand
GTGAATATTTGTTAGTTTTACTGACATCTTTTACCTGATTAAAAGCATAAATGAATAGTTGTTTTCTTCAGTAATAATATATATACTTCAGACTGCAGAAAGCCGGTTACTATAATGTAATGAGAATTGATGTAGATGCATATCATGGTGCATTATCGTGTGAAAATACTCCTATAGAAATAATAACTGATTCCTATAAAGCTGTTTCAAAGCTATATAATAAGCATCCGGAAAGACAGGAATTCGATCCATCAATCAATAGAAATCTACACAGCTATGGTCCTGTATATGATTTTGTTGAATTAAATACATTGTGTGATGTATTCAAACCTAATGAAGATAAATTCTCTGTTTTTGAAGGTCTTAAGGAAATCGTGAAGCTGGAATCCGTCTGGAGTGATAGACGGTTCAAAGTGAAAATAAATAACGAACGCATTAAGACCTCCGGTCTGAGAATAACTCTATATGCGCCCTTGAAAAATTTTAAGCTTCAGAATCCGGACGTCAATCCGATAATTCATCTCTTTATCAACAAAGAATATATAGCTGACATTCCTATTAATGCTGAGAATTTAGATTATTATAATCCTATGACCGGTTACACGGATGATTTCTATGAAATTGAAATGGTTACTAACTGCCATTTTACACCGAAGGATATCGAACTAAGCGATGATATAAGAGACCTGTCTTTAGGTGTCAGATATATAGGAGATGCACAACTGGAGGAAGTATTCCATCCTGAATCCGGCCGCTTCTCTATAAGCGAAGGATATTACATTGATGCGGGCCAGAATTTCAGCTGGACTGAACAATACTTCTCCACTATTATCAGAAATGAACAGATTTCCAAAGACGGCTTATGTATTCAGATGTCTGCTTTTCCTGAGAATTGCAGGAAGCAATTCAACGACATTGAACCTACTATTCAGCTGTATATTAATGATAACTACATTCAGGATATACCAATGCCTGATAGCTTTACTACATACCGATTCACACCGGAACCTGATGATAGTAATACATATAATATAACTTTGAAGACAAACAGCTATTTTATCCCCAATGAAATTGAATTAGGTGATGATATACGAAAGCTTTCCCTCGCATTATATTATGTCGGGAACTAGATGTATATCGAAACTATATGTATATTGGGAACAAAATGTTGTTAACAAATCTTCCTGAACCGAAAAAGCCCACAGTCTGTAACAAGACTGCGGGCTTTATATATATAGGATTTCTTTGTGAAAAAATTCTTGAATTTAGAAGAAGATATGATCTCCTATCTGAATGTAACTCGTTGAAAGAGTTGATGGATCAAGATACCAGGTAGGTCTGAAGGATAACATTCCCGGAACATTATTAGCTCCGTTGAGAGCATCCTGAGCTGCCTGAAGTGATGTAGCTGAACCACCGGTTGTAAGCGCATTCTGGAATGTACTTGTGTAAACAGTTGAGAACTGGTTAGGTGCATAGATTACATCCTTGATAGTGCTTCCCCATTTACCACTTGCCACTCTGTTCATAATTACACTTGCTACTGCAAGCTGTCCTTCATAGGACTGATTTCCGGCTTCTGCATATACAACAGCAGCTACCATATACAGATCACTTGATGAAGCCTGAACAGGAGCCTGAGTTGTTGCCTCTGTGGTTGCCTCTGTAGGAGCTTCTGTAGGTGCCTCTGTAGTAACAGCCTGTGTGGTTGCTTCTGTAGCAGCCTCTGTAACCTCCTGAACAACTTCTGCAGCGGTTGTAGCCTCTGCTGCAACTACCTGCGTGGTAACTTCTGCCTGAGCCACCTGAGTTGTTGCTTCTGTAGTAATCTCTTCTACTCCGATTGTATCTCTGAGTGATTTATTCTCATCAGCTGCCTTCTTAGCAACTTCTGTAGCTTCACTACCTACAATTATATATTCAGACTTAACGTATCCTTCGCTGTCATCTGAGTTAACGATTGTCCAATCACCATCTGTTCCGATAACCTCTCCACAGTCTCCTGTATTGAGAACCTTGAGAATATTTCCTTCTTCAGATGCTTCAGCACGAAGGTTAAGTCCCTCTGTAACAACTATAAACTTGCCTGTCATGTCTGTTTCAGACTTGGTCAGATTCTTTGTATCATTAGCAGCTGCAAGAATGAAGTCATCATCCTCAAATCTTGAGTAAAGCTCTGTAACTGATGTACTGTCGATCATGCTGCTTTCTTCAATATTAATTGAATAAGTTTCATTAACCTCAATAACAGCTTCTGTACTAACTTCTTTAACTTCCTCTGTTACAGGCTCAGCAACTACTGCATCAACTGCACTTGCCTTAGCACCATCGCTTATTACATCTGCTGCAAAAGCTGTTCCTGCTGCAACTGATGCAAGAGCCATAACACATAAAGTATTTCTTACAATAAATCTGCCTGAGAAAATATTTTCTCTGAGATATGTCTTAGCCTTTTCAATTTTTATTTCTGTTCTACGATTCATACTTAAAAGCCTCATTTAGTCAAAAACCACAAGATATATGATATTTTTAACTAAATATTTCAATTTTTTCATATTATGTAAACAATTATTACATTTTTCTTAAATTTGTTACATATTTGTTACGTGCTTATACTATCACTATGTAACAAATATGTCAAGCTTTTTAAATATTTAGGACAAATAATTAATAAAGATGTCACGTATGTGAAATGTATACGTGACATCTTATTCTTTAGTATTTAATTATCCTTATGATATGTACCCGGAACCCCTTGCGTATCATAAATATAATACTCTTCAGGATCCTTATTGGTATTACAATCCAGATTCATGGATTTGGCTTCTTCAAGAGTTATTTCCATTCTATCCAGGAATTCTTCATCATTAAGATAAACCACCTGATATGTTCCATCTACAAGGCCTGAATAACGTAATGAGGAGAAGTCTTCCATCTCAGAATAATCGTAAGCATAGAAACAACTTGGTTTATAGCTATCTGATGTCTGGTCATATGAAAAAACAAGAATTCCTTTCCATATACCTGCCTCGGCATCATAACCATGATTTCTCGGATAATCCCTTTCAGCAAACTTTGTCTCATGCTCTGCATCCGGAATTTTAATAAGTGCAGTATAGTCATGTCCATCATCCGGAAGAGGGCAATAATAATCTTTAAATACAAGGTCCGGCTTGCTATCCAAAGTATCCTCAAAAACAGCGCCTTTATCAAATAATTCATATTCATTAAAGAATCGTCCATCAAACCAGGAATTAGATAAATGGCCGACAGTATTCTTAAAGTGCGAATAAGCCAATCCTTTATCAAACAGGTAATTAAAGGATCTTACAGGACGACTATCCTTATAGCCTGCATAAAGACTTGCATAGCTTCCCTCCGGACCAACTGTTTTATTAACCTCTTCCCAGGTAAGTTTGTCCGGAATCTGATATGTTTCAGCATAATCGAAATAATCTATAAAACAATTCCTAAGTGATTTCAAATCAGATATAGCAGCAAATGCATCGTTTTCAGAATTATCAAACTTAAATGGGTGAACTATATTATTCTCAGATATTGAAACTCCCCTAACAATGCCCGCTCCACCATATCCACGAACTTCACCATTATATGAAACTGAGATCATAGAGTGTACTGATTCTGAATAGTTTATTTTAACTGATGGTTCTATTCTTTTCGCCGCTTCAGCTATTAAAGACGGGAAGCTGGCGGAATCTTTAATATAAGGATATAATCTCGAAATAAACATCAGTTTATCATTTGTATAACGATAAGGGCTGATTATAGACATCGATGAATCCTTATAAGGTCCACAGGTCAATCCATAATAACTATTCTCATCCCTTTCAACTTTTCCTGCCACATAATGTCCGGAATAATATACCCAGTCATATAAACCGGATTGAACTGCACTTATTTTATCAAATACCGACGCATCTTCCGAAACATAATTATTTATCAAATAATCAACAGTATCATATATTTCCGGCAATTCATATTTTACATCAGTATCAAAATAGTCGATTGAACTTATAGTATTATATGGATCCTTGGGATTATCATTAATCTTGATATAAACCGTTTTTCTTTCCTGAAGAATAATGGTTCCACCATCAACACTGCCACTCATGGCTATATATCCACCATTAACCCTTCCTGTGCTGCTGTCTTCATAAACAACATCCGGATATATAGTTTCATCAACCTCAATCAGACCACCAGAGGACGCATACCTGGTAGACCTGTCAATAAATCTGAAAGATCCGGGATCAGGATTATCGGTTTTTATGTAGAAGAATTGATTCAACGGAGTGACAATCGGTATTATTTCATAGCTATATTTGGTAATACTATCTTCTTTTTTCTTATCTTTGTCATTATTGTCATTGTCTTCATCAGGATCATCATCAGGATTATCTTTTTTATCTTTTTCATCAATAACGGTAAGGCTGTCGCCCGATTTAGTTATATACTTTGAATCTGACCAATCACCCCAGATTTTCTTGCCCTTTACGGTTTTATAAGCTCTGACCCTGAATATATACTGTACCTTATCCTTCAGACCATCTATATTCTGATTAAGTGATGTTGTAAAAATATTCTCTTCAGATGAATTCCATAAGTCCTCTTTATATGCAATCTGATAACCGGTGGTCTGTTTTGACTTTGTAAAAACAACCTTAACAACCCCATTATCATTTACGATATTATAAGACGGAACCTGTGGAACTATGGTAAATTTTACCTTCTTCGTACCTTTGAGGGTTCTTCCTTTATACTTACCCTTCAGTTTTATTTTGATAGTATAGTTCCCAACATTTTTTCTTACCTTGGGATATACCACTTTGTAATTCTTTGCCGGTAGTTTCTTTTTTCCATATTTAACCGTAACCTTAGGTTTAATTACTTTACCGGTATAAGTAAACGATGTAGATTTGATAGAGACTTTTATCTTCTTATCAGAAGCAGCATAACTTAACGAAGTATTAATAATACATATAATTAATAGTATTATTATTGCAAATGTAGTTTTTCCCGATTTATTCTTCATAAAATTATCCCTATTATCATTCTATAGACTCATAATACAGATCGATTCCATTAGCGATACCCTGAGCCATCTGTTTTCTGTATTCTTCCGTGTTCAGACTTCTGTCATCCAGTTCGTTCGACAGGAAACCTACATTAATAACTGTAGCAGGAATATCTGTATAATTCAGAGAAGTCATATCGTCTGTTTCATATATACCCAGTCTCTTGGCATTGGTATTCTCACAAGCCTCTTTGAGAATATCGTAGCATAGTTCATAATTTCTCTGATATCTGGATGAAGTATGTGAATTCGTAGAAGTGGTAATAAATCCGAGAACTCCGCTGGCAGAAGGATCTCTTGCAGCCGGTGCCTCGAGTTTGATATATATTTCTGCATTGCAGGCATTAGCCATCTGAGCTCTCTTGGCATTACTTATATCTACATTATTAGTAGTTCTTGACATGTATACTGTATATCCACGCTTAACGAGCTCCGCATTAAGATATTCGGCTATAGACATAGTAATATCATATTCGAAAGTTCCTGAACTTACACCTACAGCAGATGCGGTCATCTTCTTCTTCATACCGGTTGCATCAGTAATAGTCGCATTACCTGCAGGTGCCTCAATATCAGGGCTTACAGGTTCAAAGGTCAGGTCCTCTGCAATCTGTTTTGCAGGATCGATATATACGGAATGACTTATTTTCTGGGTATCATTCTCAGTAGCCCAGCTTATCTCAGTCTCCGTTACATACTTTGACTGAACATAGAAACTGCTTCCGTTAAGAAGAACTCTTGTCCATTCATCCTTTATTCCGGTTCTGCTGAGATCAACACCTTTATCCAGAGTTATATATACGTCTGCTTTGTCTGAGGGTTCTCTTCTAATACGAACATTATCCTGAACAGTCTGAACATAATCCTTAACCGTAATAAATCCATCTGCATCTGTAAGAGCATTCTCATCTGTTTTATTTGCTTCAGTAGTTGGTTCCTGCTTCTTCTCTCCACATCCTGTGAGCCCGAATATCAGGCTGAATACGAGAAGCACAGCAACTTTTCTTATTCTTCTCTTCATTTTATTATTTCCTTTTATAAAGGATTAACCTAAGTCTTATAGTTTCTTTCTTGTGAATAATACTAGAATAATGCCTTAAAGGCTGAGAAAAGTCCCATACTTCCAAGTCCCATTATTACACCGGCCAGTACTATACCACCCAGAGTAGCTATTACGCTCTTCTTGAAGTCCAGGTCAAGTATGCTGGCGGCAAGAGTGCCTGTCCATGCACCTGTTCCGGGAAGAGGAATACCTACAAAAAGAAATAGTGCGATATACACACTCTGTCCTGTTTTCTCGGTCAGTTTTTTTCCACCCTTCTCGCCCTTATTCAGACAGAATTTGAAAAACTTACCAATCCATCCTAATCCTTTAGGCCAGTTAAGAGCAGCCCCCCATTCAAGCACTCTTCTTGCAAAGAAGAATACAATAGGAACAGGAATCATATTTCCTATTATGGCTACCACATATGAAAGTGGCAGATTCAGATGATGGACAACTGCATAAGGAATTGCAAGTCTCAGCTCAATAAGGGGTACCATTGAAATAAAAAAAACTACTAAATAGTGTATCATAAATTATCCTTTCATTTCTGAAGTATTCTCTAATCCTGTTATAACTGATTCTCAATATATGTATTAAGCCTCTCAATTAGTGTATCACCATAATAAGTCTCATACATGGCTCTTCTGATACCATCAGGGTCGTTGGTAATTACAGAGTCTACATCAAGAAGCATCATACTTTCAAGTATATTTTTGTCATCCACCGTCCAGGCATAAACTTCCTTTCCGGCTTTGTGTGCCTGTCTGATTACTTCATTATTGATAAATCTGTACTTGATACTGAATCCGTCAGCGTATTCAAGATCATAGAAGTCACCCATAGCAACTGACATTACATATATAGTGGTGATCTGAGGCTGTCTTCTCTTTACCTTCTTAATGGAGCCATAGGTCTGGGAAGTAACAACACAATTATCATAATAATCATATTCGTCCAGAATCTCAACCACCTTTTTCTCAAATCCTTCATCCGTTCTTGCAGGTTTAAGCTCAATATTAAGCTTAACTCTCCTGTCTACCAGATCAAGCGTCTCTCTAAGAGTCGGTATCTTCTCATCTTTATATAATTCTTTATTTTTTCCCTTGAATTTCTTCCCGGGACTATATTTCCTCAGCTCTTCAAAGGTCAGCTCTCCAACCTTTTTATTTACCCCACAGACTCTTTTAAGATTCTCATCATGCATTACAACAATTTCGCCGTCCTTAGTCTGACGAACGTCCAGCTCAATTACGTCAGCGCCCTTCTCTATAGCCAGTTCAAACGCCGCCAATGTATTCTCCGGTGCACCTGAAGAATCCCCTCTGTGAGCTGTGATGGTAACCTTGTCAAGATACTGGGCATTAAGAGTAATAACATTATATCTCTTGAGCACATAGAATCCGAGATTTAACAGAAGCGCCACAGTCAGAAGGATAAGGAACGCTCTTCTTTCGTTCTTTCCGCTCTTCTTTGCATCATACAGATCATAGTTATCTATATTCTGGCTCCCTTCCTTTTCGGGAATCATATTATAATAATGATTACAAATGTAAGAATAAATAATAGGCAGCCCAAGTAATACATATATAATAGAAAGAACCATCTTAACAGCCTCGTATATCATACCTGCTATCTTAATGGCTGCAGTTGATTTGATGAGGTGTTGAAGCAGAGGTCCCGTATAGAAATAATTCGCAAGCGCCGGAATCATTATCAGCAGAACGCACCAGGATACAACCCCTCCTACTGACTTAAGCTTCCGTCCCCGGGTAAGCTCTCTGGTTCTATCCATCGACTTAGGGAAGCTTATTTTCTCTACACAGAAAATATGAATCATAAATGTGTATCTGAAATTATATATTACAAAGAATAAATACACTGCCAAAACTGTTATTGTCACATATGTATTCACAGAAACTATATCGATAACATACGGAGCCTTAATATTCAGCAGATTAAAAGAGAGAATAATATTTCCTATAACAGGAAGATATGCCAGCACAAAGAGGCACATTGGCAGATTCTTAGGACGAAGCATTCTGAAAGAATTCCTGAGACCCACCGCAAACATACGTAGAGGTCCTGTTTTCTTCAGATAATTAGCCCTATGATATGAATAACAGATTCCGGATACATTTACCATTATATACATGGCAGCAAACAGCAGCATGATCAGGAGAAATGCATAGGTTGACGGGGCTTTGAAGAATTTCTTAGCTGTTTCCTTGGTCAGATAGGAAATGCCTGACAGATTTACTGTCAGGCTGATAACTGCATAATATAGCGGAACAAGCACAGCAAAAGATACTGTTTTCAAAATAATCTCAAACAGTATGATATTTATCATATTAAATCTAAAAAGCTTAATGCTGTCTCTTATATTCTTCATAGTCTAACAATTCTTCATCTTACTCAGAATAACGATCAAATCCTGTAATTACAGAATAAGCATCGCATCCCCAAAAGAGAAGAAACGATATCTCTCCTTAACTGCCTCTGCATAAGCGTCAAGCACCGCCTCGCGATTATACAGGGCCGATACGAGCATGATAAGTGTAGACTCAGGAAGATGAAAATTCGTTATCAGCGAGTCTACCACCTTAAATTCATAACCCGGATAAATAAATATATTAGTCCAACCGCTGGCAGGACACAGAAGACCAGAATCCTTAAGTCCGGTTTCACCGGCTGCAGGCCTGTATAGTCCCTGAGCCGTACCCACAGTCTCAAGAGTTCTTGTGCTTGTGGTACCGACAGAAATCACTCTTCCACCATTTTTTCTGGTTTCATTGATTATATCACAGGCTTCCTGACTGATTTCATAATATTCAGAATGCATGTGATGATCTTCTATCTTATCAACCTTAACCGGACGGAAGGTTCCCAGTCCGACATGCAGTGTAAGTCTGGCAATTCGGATTCCTTTGGCTTCAATCTCCTCCATAAGCTCCTTAGTGAAATGAAGTCCTGCCGTAGGTGCAGCTGCACTTCCACTATTTCTGGCATATACGGTCTGATATCTGTCTTTATCCTGAAGCTTATGTGTAATGTAAGGAGGAAGAGGCATTTCCCCGAGTCTGTCAAGGATTTCCTCCCAGATTCCTTCATATTCAAAACGAACTATTCTGTTTCCTTCTTCGACTACATCAAGAATTTCAGCCTTAAGGATTCCGTCTCCGAAACTTACCCTTGCTCCGGGACGCAGTTTTTTCCCGGGTCTTACGAGGCATTCCCAGTTTTCTGCACTCCTCTGCTTAAGCAGCAGTATTTCAACAGCCGCACCGGTATCCTCTTTCACGCCCAGAAGTCTTGCCGGGATAACCTTAGTCTCATTGATTACAAGGCAGTCTCCCGGATTCAGATAGTCTGTGACATCATGAAATTTTCTATGTTCTATTTCACCATCTGCCCGATGGAGAACCATAAGCCTGGAATCATCTCTCTTCTCAAGAGGATCCTGAGCTATCAGTTCTTCCGGCAGATCATAGTAGAAATCTTTAACATCCATAATTATACTCCGGTATACGTTTATCACTTACCTGATTTACGCACGAATTTCAATTCCTTTTTCAGAAAGTGCAGAAAGTATCTTGTCTATTGCAGGATTTACTTCATCATCCTTAAGTGTATGGTCAACACTTCTGAAGGAAAGTGAGAATGCCACACTCTTAAGGCCTTCACCCAGCTGTTCTCCCTCATATACATCGAAGAGTTCCAGCTTCTCAAGGTATTTGCCTGCATTCTTACGAATGATTTTCTCAATATCACCTACATATTCTTCCTTGCTGCATACAAGAGCAAGGTCTCTTGTAGAAGCCGGGAATTTAGCTATACCTGTATATTTAATATCAAACTTAGCGAGCATTGCAGCTACATCCATATTGATAACAGCTATATATACATCACCCTTCATGTCATAATTCAGAGCAGCCTCCGGATGAAGCTGACCGATATATCCTACAGAAAGTTTACCCTTCTTGATCTCAGCCTGTCTTCCGGGATGAAGGAAAGGATAATCCTGCACAGGAACGAAGTCGCAATCCTTACCGAAATTATATTTACCAAGCAATTCCTCAACTACTCCCTTAAGAGTGAAGAAATCACAATCGCCATACATACCGAGCGCCAGTTTCTCCTTCTCATCAGGAAGTTCCTTTAAAGGAAGTTCTTTAGGAATATAAACTTTACCCAGCTCATAAAGTCTTACATTCTTATTTCTTCTATTATAATTAATAGATAGAGATGTAAGAAGTCCATTAAGAGGCAGAGTTCTCATAATACTGAAATCTTCTCCCAGAGGATTGGAAATCTTTATTGCCTGTCTGAAAGCATGACCTTCAGGAACGAGCAATTTGTCATATACCTTAGGACTTTCAAAGCTGTAGCACATTGCCTGAGAGAATCCATTGTCCTCAGCGACGGTGCGTGCTATGCGGTTAATTCCTTCTTCATAGCTGATTCCACCGATTCCTGCATTAATAGTAGGAAGTGTGGAAGGAATCTGGTCATATCCGTAGATACGTGCTATCTCTTCAGCAAGGTCTGCCATGCAGTGAAGATCCTGTCTGAAGGTAGGAATAGTAAGTGTCTGATTCTCTTCATTATAAGTAAGACCAAGTCTGTCATATATATGAAGCTGCATATCTACAGGAATATTCAGACCGAGAAGCGCATTCATCTTCTCAGGTTCAAATGGAAGAGTCCATGGTTTAACCGGTTCAGGATAAATATCAACAGATCCCTTAAGAACTTCTCCACAACCCATTTCTTCAACAAGCTGGCAGGCACGGTTAATTGCTTCCTCAGCAAGATTTGGATCCAGACCCTTCTCGAATTTACCTGCAGCATCAGTTCTGAGTCCAAGTTTTCTTTCAGAAAGTCTGATATTGGTTCCATCAAAGCAGGCAGCCTCAAAAAGAAGCGTATCCATTGAATCTGTAACCATGGAATTCTCACCACCCATGATACCGGCAATACCGATTTCCTTCTCGCCATCGCAGATCATAAGAGTTTCCTTATCCAGTTCTCTTTCAACTCCATCAAGTGTTGTGAACTTATCGCCATCTTTTGCACAACGCACTACAATCTTGTTACC
>CACZPG010000323.1 GCA_902782965.1 uncultured Lachnospiraceae bacterium | reverse complement strand
TGTATCTTTCCCCATTTATATTCGGATTATTCTTACATATCTCGATATGCATGGTTCCGTCATTGTCTCTATTATAACAAATGCCATCCTTTGAATCATAGAAAACGTCGTTTTTCAGATCAGCAAGATATAATTTCTTACCATGAATTGGTGAATCATCAACATTTTCTACATCAATAGAAACGCATAGAATATCCTTATATATCCACCAGTCATAAGTAACTTTACCTTCAGTGATATCGACAGTTCCGTTAATAATATCTTCAAAATCACCTGCTATTACTTCATTTAGCTTTTTACATGAGTTCCTGTCTTCATTTATATATGGCAGCCTTACATTTTTATCTTTTACGTTTTTATTATCTGTAACAAAGGCATCATCATAAACTGTTACAGGTTCCGGTATAGATATATTCTGATAACTTGTGGAAACAATATATTCTTTTTCCCAATAATCTCCCGGACAGACAAAAACGCCTATACCACTAAACTCATAAGTGTCAAATGGTCTGTTATACGAATGTCCTGCAGAAATTGAATTAGAATCAGAATCAAAATCATATCTATTACTATAATCACCAAAGCCGGGCATATTCGTATCTAAAGGATATCCTTCTACTTTTGTTCCATTATATGTCATTCCAATATCCAGAAAATCGTAAAAGTTCTTAGAATTTACTTCCATTACATCTACATTTATATCTTCACTGTCTATATCCATAAAGATACGTCTGCATATGCTTTTTTCCTCATCTTTTGATTTAATTACTGTAGACCACCAGAGATACTTCCTGTTTGTTTTAAATAAATTTAGATAATCAAACCCGGATGTATTATCAAATCTCGCATCAGATAGATCAACCTTATATAGTTTTCCTTCTTTTATTGTATAGAGATTTATTTCCGAATATTCAGTGTCCGGACTAGTAAGAGTTATAAACATCAATTCCGGTTTTTCATCACCAAACATATCCGCTATAGCAACTGTTCGTATGCTCGCCTCCTTTGGCATAACAGACATGGCATATTCATAATTTAGAATTCCTTCTCTATTCTCTTTAAGGATATTAACATAGTCATCCATATATGAACCATTCGGACTATAGTTATCTAATGCTTCAGAATTATATGACAATATTTCTTCATTATAATCTTTATCATTGTCATAATGATACTCAAAATATCTATCTGAGGTAAGATTGAGATAGGATTCGATATTATCTTTAAACTCTTTTTCATTTTTAGAATCCATCAGAATCTCTATATTTAAAATATGCTGATAATCAATTTCTTTACTAATAACTACATAACTGAAAATACTACCTGTATCTTCATTATTCCAGTTACCAAATTGCTCAGGATTTGATATTTTAACTTTATCATTGTCAACGTTTTTGAAATCAGTAAATTCCTTAGATTGCCCATATTCTTCTAAATCCCACCAATTACTCATACAATATTCATCATGTAGACATTCCATGAGTATATTCTCATAAAACCCTTGATCTTTGTATCCGTAATCATCTTCCTCATGCCATCTTAGATTATCAGTAGTTACAATATAACGAATATATACCCCATCCTTATAAAAGCACTTAGTGCCCTTGTTTATGTTATTAAATCTATGTTCATTCACATCGATAGCTTCTTTTTTATACTCATCATTTTCATCTAAACCAGGAAATCTGGCAAGAATATCAGATGATGTAATCGGATCTACTACTTCCCAGTCTTTCAGCTGCTTCACGTTGCAGGTAAGGTTATCTTTTGTAAGTCCGAAGGTCTGGTCTACGGCATTAAATGCAGTGGCATTTGTATATGGAATAAGCTCCGGATTTTTAAGAAGCACTGCTCCGGTAATGCCGGCAACGCCTACAGTTGTAGCTACCACACCTATTCCAAGCTTGGTTTTTATGAATGCAGTAATCTTACCGATTGCTTTACCTATTACAGATTTTCCGCCAGCCGCTGATTTCGTAGCACCGGCAGTCACATATCTGGAAGCTGAACCTACAGAAGTTGATGCACTTGTAGAAGCTGCTGTTCCTGCTGTTGTTGCATTTCCCGCCCCTGCAATTCCGGCAGAGCGTGCTACACCGGCGGCTCACGCAGTAGCGGCTCCCACTGAGCCGCCACCAACGAGCCCCATCTGCAGACGAATAAGATATAGCAGTAATGGAAGTGGTGCATAGCTGTAGAGCTTGTAGCCCTTCTTTCTGAGCGCTTCTCCCTGAGCTTTAACACTTTTTCTTGCATAATTAAGACGAGACTTTACAGTATTCTCTGAAACCTCCGTGATCTCAGCTATTTCCTTAATACTCATTCCCTGGATATGAAACATGATAAGAGCATTCTTTTGTTCATCCGACAGATTCTCCATCATGGCATGTACGAGTTCCTTGGTTTCTTTCTGGGTATAAGCCACCTCGGGATGCCAGTTAGGATTATCATCCTCAACCTCATACTCCATGATTTCTCCATCAGCATCTTCCACAGCAAGATCAGAGAAATTCACATTACCTCTAATATTTCCCTCTGCGTCTTTTCTGTCTCTTTTCCGGATGAAATCTATAGCTGTATTACTAACTATTCTTTCCATCCACTTATAGAACCCTTTGGAATCACCAAGAGAATTGATATTATTCATCATTTTTACGTATGAATCCTGAACTATATCATCTGCATCCTGATCATTATTATCTACATATTTCAACGCACAAAACTTCATATGCTTGTATGTTGTATTATATAGATATTCAAATCCATCAGTGTCTCCTGCCTTGGCAAGGTCTATAGCACTCTCAATAGACACGGCCTGTTTGGCTCCGCAAAAGGCACAGAAAGCATCTGAACTATTAAGTTTTCCTCCACATTTACTGCAATATTTCATTAATGTCATTCTTCCTTTTTTATGAAAACAACTTATTTGTTTATTATACTCTATATGCGAATAAGAATTCAAAAAAGTTTTATCCTTGTAATAATATAATTCCGAAATACTATTCAGGTTTTTTGTTATACACTTATATAACGAAGCACAGACAAAAAAAGTTTTATAAAATTTGAAAAAATTTACAAATATTTTTTTCTTTTCATTTTTTGACACTCACCGCGCTCATGTAGTATACTCTGAAACACACATTATAAATTCGAAAGGATATCTGCGA
>CACZPG010000322.1 GCA_902782965.1 uncultured Lachnospiraceae bacterium | reverse complement strand
TTCTGTTATTAAGGAGGTTCAAAACAGTATGTCAGAATTAAGCTTTGAAGAATTATTACAAGAGGAGAAGCCGGTACACGTAAGACAGGGACAGGTAATCGATGGAGAGGTAATCTCTGTAAAACCTGACGAGCTTGTTGTCAATATAGGTGCAAAGGCTGATGGAATTGTTACTGCAGCTGAATATTCCAATAATCCTGTAGATCTTACAACTGTTGTAAATCCTGGAGATACTATAACAGTTAAGGTCCTTAAATCAAATGATGGTGATGGACAGGTTCTTCTGTCACATAAGAGAGTAGCTGCAGAGAAAGCATATGCTGAGCTTGAAGATGCTTTCAATAATGGAACAATACTTAAGGGTAAGGTTACACAGGTACTTTCCGGTGGACTTAATGTTCAGGTAAGTGAATGCAGAGTATTTATTCCTGCAAGTCTTGTATCTGATACTTTTGAGAGAGATCTTTCAAAGTATCTTGATCAGGAAATTGAATTCGTACTTACAGAGTATGAGCCACGTAAGAGAAGAGTTATCGGTAACAGAAAGAAGATAGTTGCTGAAGCTAAGGAAAAGGCAGCAGCTGAGCTTTTTGCCCGTATAAATGTTGGAGATACAGTTGAGGGAACTATCAAGAATATCACTGATTTCGGTGCATTCGTTGATCTCGGTGGTGCTGATGGACTTCTTCATATTTCAGAAATGTCTTGGGGAAGAGTTGATAATCCTAAGAAGATATTCAAAGTTGGTGAGACAGTTAAGTGCTTCATCAAAGAAATCAACGGAAGCAAGATTGCTCTTTCACTTAAGTTTGATGATCAGAATCCATGGCTTCATGCTGAAGAGAAATATGCTATCGGTACTGTAGTAACAGGTAAGGTAGCAAGAATGACTGACTTTGGTGCATTCGTTGTTCTTGAGCCGGGTATAGACGCACTTCTTCATGTTTCACAGATTTCTTTCGATCACATTGAGAAGCCTTCAGATGTACTTAAGAGTGGACAGGATATAGAGGCTAAGGTTGTTGATATCAGAATTCCTGAGAAGAAGATCAGCCTTTCAATCAAGGCACTTCTTAAGGATAGAAATCCTGAAGAACCAGAAGAGAAGAAGGAAGTTGAAGAAGAGGCTCCTGTTATGGAAGCAGAAGAGATTGCTGATTCAATTCCTGTAGATGCAGCTCTTGCTGAAGCTGCAGAAGAAGCTGCAGAAGAAGCTCCTGTAGAGGCTGCAGCTGAGGAAGCTGCTGAAGAAGCTGCTACAGAAGAGGCTCCTGCAGAGGATGCTGAGTAATCAAATCTGTGTTATAAAGATTATTCAGAGAGTCGTATCATTTGTGGTACGGCTCTCTTTTGTCACTGGACTTTTGTTTTTGTCTATTGACACATATGTCATATTATGATATATTATCTGAGTTTGATTAAGACGGTCCTCTGTATCAGATACAGATGTGGAACTATTATATATAGTTTTTTATTAAAGATTATGTATCATTTATAAGATAGTAAGAACGTCTGAAAATTTATTATCTTTTTTTGGAGGTTTATATTATGAGCTACGAAAGTATTATCAAAGGCATCGAAGATGCTCAGCTTCGTGAGACCCCGCTTCAGTTCAACGTAGGTGATACCGTAAGAGTATCAGCACAGATCAAGGAAGGCGAGAAGACAAGAATCCAGGTATTTGAAGGTACTGTTATTAAGGTTCAGGGTCATGGAGCAAGAGAAACATTTACTGTAAGAAAGAATTCCAATGGTGTTGGAGTTGAGAAGACATGGCCTGTTAATTCACCTCTTGTACAGAAGGTTGATGTAGTTAGAAGAGGTAAGGCTAGACGTGCTAAGCTTTATTACTTACGTGACAGAGTTGGTAAGAGAGCTAAGGTTAAGGAATTAGTTAAATAATACTCTGAAAATCAAATGACCGGAGCTTCGCTCCGGTCTCTTTACTATGTGGATTTTTTTATTGTCCTATCGGAGACTATTCTGTTATGAAGAAAAAAAGAAAAAGCGCTCATGCGTATAAACTTCAAAAGAAAACAAAGAATAGTGAGAAACCTCAGACACTTAAGAGGATTGTTAATACTTTTCTCGTAGTTTTTGCTGCTGTTGTTCTTGGGTTTGGAGTTACTCAGTTTTGTGTTCAGACTGTTTATATGACCGGCCCTTCTATGCAGGATAAACTTCGGGATGGCGATGAAATGCTTCTGAACAAGATGGCCTACAGAATAGGTAAAGTTCATAGATATGATATTATTGCTATTCGAAAAATAGGGTCTGATGATTATTATGATATTAAAAGAGTAATAGGACTTCCCGGTGATACGGTATCTGTAGTCGGAGGTCGTTTGGTTATCAACGGAAAGCAGGTAGATGAGAAATATCCTTTTGCAGTGATCAATTCACCCGGTCTTCTTAGTGAAGATATAGTCCTTGAAGACGGTGAATACTTCTGCCTGGGTGATAATACAAGTAATAGTGAAGATTCAAGATTTATAAATTATGGTAATGTTCAGAAGTCTGAAATAAAAGGAAAGGTTTTCTATATAATTCAGCCTGAAGAAAGAAGAGGTAAACTGACTAATGGATATTAACTGGTACCCGGGACATATGACCAGTGCAAGAAGGCGTATTGAAGAAGATATTAAATTATGTGATGCTGTTATCGAACTTCTCGATGCCCGTATTCCTGGAAGCAGCAGAAATCCTGATATAGACAGACTGGCCAATAATAAAAAAAGAGTTGTTTTACTTAACAAAAATGATCTGGCTGACAGATGTATTACAGATGCATGGATTAAGTATTATGAGAACACCGGTGCAAAGGTTCTTACCCTTGATTCACGTGAGAGAAAACAGACATTGAAGGTTAGTGACGCCGTCAGAGAGGTATGTAAGGAAAAAATCGAAAGAGATCTCAGAAGAGGAATCCATAACAGACCTGTAAAAGCAATGATTTTAGGTATTCCTAATGTTGGTAAATCCACATTTATTAATTCTTTTGTAGGAAAAGCTACTGCTAAAACAGGGAATAAACCTGGCGTTACCAGAGGTAATCAGTGGATCAGACTTTCAAAAGACATAAATATGCTTGATACACCAGGAATTCTGTGGCCTAAGTTTGAGGATGAAAAAACAGGTATTAATCTGGCTCTTGTTGGTTCCATTAATGATAATATTCTTCCGTTATATGAACTTTCTGAAATACTGATTGATTACCTGAAAACTAATTATTGCAATATACTACATGATAGGTATATGATAGATGAGGCTTTGGACAGCTCATCAGTACTAAGAAGTATTGCTGAGAATAAGAAACTTGTATTAAAGGGTGATGAACCTGATATTGACAGAGCGGCTAAACTTCTTATTGATGATTTAAGATCCGGAAGATTAGGTCGTATATCTCTTGAAAGACCGGACTAAAGCTAAAAGGAGAATACAAATGGCATTCGAATCAGAAGAAAAAAAGACAGACTTCGAATCATGGGCTGAGGCCATGACCTATGAGGAAGAGAAAGAATTAAAGAGACAGGAAAAAATCCAGCTTAAACAGGAGAAACAGGCTGAAAAAGCAGCCAGAAAAGCGGCTAAGAATAAGAAAACTGATTCAACTGAATCAGATAATTCTGAAACACCTATGGATCAGGCAGATTCTGTTGATTCTGTAAATCTTTCTGAAACAGTATCCCAGGCTGATGCTGAATCTGAAGAAAATACAGAAAATACTTCTCAGGATAATGCTTCGGATTCTGAGGGGGAAGCTGGAAATAAAGAAGAAGCTGAAGAAGACAAAAAGGAT
>CACZPG010000321.1 GCA_902782965.1 uncultured Lachnospiraceae bacterium | reverse complement strand
TAAATGGAGAAATAAATAATGGAAATAAATAAGAGAAATATATATATCTGGCTCAATCATTTCAGAACCTTTAGAACGAAGGATCCCTACAGACTGATTGAGAAATATGGTGGAGTAGAGGGAGTGTTTGAGAATATCAAAACGGATCTCGAGGAACTCATTGAGAATAAGATGATCAAAACAGAGACTGCTGAAGAAATCCGTTCTTTAAATGTAGAGAAATGGTATGAGGAATTGATGAAAGACCTGGACAAGACCGGAATCAGTGTCGTGACTCCTGCAGATGAGGACTATCCGGAAAGGCTCAGGTATTTATCAGATTATCCACTGGCTATCTATTACAGAGGAGATATATCTATAGCTAATGCTGAGTATAGTATCGGAATAATAGGCAGCAGAAGGCCGACTTATTATGGAATGAGCGTTGCAGAGGAATTTGCCTCGGAACTCGCAAGAAAGGGATTTGTAATTATCAGTGGCATGGCTATGGGAGTTGATTCCCGGGCGCATATCGGTGCCTGTCATACCGGAGGAAGGACAATTGCTGTACTTGGAGGTGGAGTGGATATATGTTATCCAAGAACTAATTATGATATTTATATGGAGATGTGTGAGGGACATCTGGTTCTTTCGGAATATGAACCGGGTGAAGCACATTTGTCTAATCACTTTCCGCTGCGTAACAGAATAATCAGCGGGCTTTCGGATGGACTGCTGGTAGTTGAAGCTGCCCTTAGGAGTGGAACGCTGATAACCACCGACTATGCTTTGGAACAGGGAAAGGATATCTATGCGATTCCCGGAAGAGTCGGGGACATGATGTCTAAAGGTGTTAATAATCTCATCAAGAATGGAGCGATGATGGTGGATTCTCCGGCAGATATAATTATGGATAAGCTCCAAAGGGATTTCCTGGTTATAAAACAGGATAATTTAGAGAAGAAGAGCGGGGGGATAGAATCCGAACAAAAGAAGATCAATCTGAATTACCTTTTGGAGGAGTCGGATAGCGGCGAAGATACGAAGAAAAATAATAAGAATAAAACGAAGAATAATACGAAACCTAAGGATGAGAGAAAGAAGAAAATAGCTAAACTACCGGCTTCACAACAGGCGATACTCGGCATGCTGGGATATGAACCTGTATTCATTGATGACATCATCCGGGCCAACGAAATGAACATAGCAGGAACCCTGCATGACATCAGAAAACTTGAAGAAATCGGGCTGATTCGAAGCATAGAACAGAGCTACTATATTCTTGCATGAGCCCTTGTAAGATGTTCATTTCCACTTGCAATAGAAAAACATTTGGTGTATAGTACCGAAACAGTAAGTTAAATTTGCTTGCAGGTTCTAAGTATATTTTGGAGGAGATATGGCTAAGAATTTAGTTATAGTGGAGTCACCCACTAAGGCAAAGACAATTAAGAAGTTTCTTGGTAAGAATTATGAGGTTATAGCTTCGGAAGGTCATGTAAGGGATCTTCCAAGAAGTAATATGGGGATTGATAAGGAAAATGATTTCGAACCTCATTACATTACAATAAGGGGAAAAGGTGATCTGGTTGCTGCACTTAAGAAAGCAGCCAAGAAGTCTGATTTTGTTTATCTCGCAACTGACCCGGACCGTGAGGGAGAGGCTATATCATACCATCTGTCCGTGGCACTTAAGCTGGATGATAAAAGTTATAAAAGAATTACATTTAATGAGATTACTAAGAATGCGGTTAAGGAATCAATTCGTAATGCCCGTGCAGTAGATATGAATCTGGTGGATGCACAGCAGGCCAGACGAGTTGTCGACAGACTAGTGGGTTATGAGATAAGTCCGCTGCTCTGGGAGAAGCTTGGAAAGAGAAGTCTTTCGGCCGGAAGAGTTCAGTCTGTTGCTCTGAAGATGATTTCAGATAGGGAGAAAGAGATTGATGCATTCATTCCGGATGAATACTGGAGCATAGATGCTGCTCTCGTAGTTCCCGGACAGAAGAAACCGGTTCTGTTTAATTTGAAGAAGGATATCAAAGACGGAGAGACTGCTTCAGAAATAAAGGCAGCACTTGAGAAGAGTGAATTTAAGATAGCTGATATCAAAAGCTCACAGAGAATCAAGAAGGCTCCGGTTCCATTTACAACCAGTACACTTCAGCAGACTGCAGCCAGCAGAATTAATTTTGCTACTTCCAAGACAATGAGAATTGCTCAGCAGCTCTATGAAGGTGTTGAAATAAAAGGTCAGGGAACAGTAGGTCTTATTACCTATCTCAGAACGGATTCTATCCGTGTATCTGATGAGGCTGACAGAAGTGCAAGAGAATACATCAGAGCTACCTTTGGTGATGACTATGTGGCTGACAAAAGCAACGAGTCTGAGAAGGACAGCAAGAAGAAGATTCAGGATGCACACGAGGCAATCAGACCGACTGATGTTCAGAGAACTCCTGCGTCATTAAAGGGTATTATCAGCAATGACCAGTACAAACTGTATAAGCTTATTTATGAGAGATTTATCGCCAGCAGAATGAAGCATGCAATTTATGACATTTATACTGTTACTGTAAATGCTGCAGGTGAAGTGCTTAAATGTTCTGAGAGTGAACTCAGCTTTGCGGGTTATCAGAATATCTATAGCATTGAAGAAGATAAAGAGAAGAGTAAGCCTAATCTCAGAGGCCTTAATGTGGGAGATGTTCTTAAGCTGGATAGTGTGGAAGCTAAACAGCATTTCACAGAACCACCTTCACATTATACGGAATCTTTGCTTGTAAAAACCATGGAGGACAATGGAATCGGAAGACCATCTACTTATGCACCGACCATTTCCACACTCTTAAACAGAAGATATATAACTAAAGAACAGAAGAATCTGTACATTACTGAGCTGGGAGAAGCAGTTAATGGAATCATGGAAACTGCATTTCCTGAGATAGTAGATATTGAGTTCACAGCTAATATGGAATCGCTTCTGGACAGCATAGGAGATGGACAGATTGACTGGAAGGTAGTAGTAAGGAATTTCTATCCGGATCTGGAGAAAGAAATCAACAGTGCCAGCGAGAATCTGGAGAAGATCAAGATTGCCGATGAGGCTACTGATGAAATCTGCGAGAACTGTGGTGCCAACATGGTCATCAAATACGGAGCTTATGGTAAATTCCTGGCCTGCCCTAATTTCCCACAGTGCAGAAATACCAAGCCTTACTATGAGAAGATTGGTGTACAGTGTCCTGACTGCGGAAATGATATAGTTAGAAGAAATACCAAGAAGGGACGTCCTTTCTACGGCTGTATCAATTATCCTGAATGCGAGTTCATGTCATGGAACAAGCCGCTTTCAAAACCATGTCCGAAGTGTGGTAAATACATGGTTATCAAAGGTAAGAAGGCAGTATGCTCTGACAAAGAATGCGGATATACAGAGACTATTCAGGAGCAGTAGTCTGAAAAATATTTATAATTGAAATAATTATAAGAATATTAGAAAAACAGTGTAACAATATACTTGCGTAATATTATGTAAACGTGTTATACTGTTTTTTGGTTTTTTGACTGATTACATTTTGATATTATCAAGTGTAATAATTTCAAATGTAATAATTATTTATGAGGGGAAAAGGTTTATGAATGCTACAGTTATTATTCTATTAATTATCGGTGTTCTTGCGATAATCATCAGCTGCGTGATGACCTCCGGGAATGAAGAAGCCGGCGAAGGAGAGACGAAAGAAGCTGCTTCGACTGTCAAAGGAGAACTTACAGAAGCTGACAAGAAACAGCTTAGAAAACTTACTGATAATTTTATCAATGAGTATAGCAAGAAGAAAATCAAGGATACAGTATCCAGAAATATCAATAATGCAATAAATGATGAAATCAAAAAGAGCGACAAGACTATATCCAAGAAGGTAGAGGATAATGTCAAGAAGCTGGACGACAGAGCTTCAGAGAATACCAAGAAAATGGAAGACTACTATAATGAAGTAGCTGCCGATATCGAGAATAACAAGAAGGAAATCAAAGATATATACAATAAGGTTTCCGATAAAGAGAAGGATATCAAGACTTCTCTTACAGTAATAGATGAATACAAGGCCGGCCTTGATAAGATGAAGAGTGAGACTGAGCGTCTTGAGAAGATCAAGGGCGAAATTGATGAGTACGATAAGAAGTTCGAGGCTGTTAAGCAGGATATTCAGAAAATGAATGAAGATCTTGATGTTAAGAAGTCTGAAGTAGAAAAGCTTGCATCTATGGTTACTGCAACCTCAGAACTGATAGCCAGCCAGCAGGCAGCTGTTGAAAGTGCAGCATCAGAACTGGCAGAGAGAAATGCAGAGCAGGCAGAGGCTGCTGAATCAGTATCAGAAGAGGCTGCAGAAGCGGTTGAGGACACTGTAACAACAGAAGCAGCAGAAGAGGTTTCTGAGGCTGAAACTGTAGAAGCAGAAGCTGAGGTTGAAGCAGTAGAGGCAGAGGCTGAGGTTGAGACAGCTGAGACTACAGATGCTGCAGAAGCAGAGAATGTTGCAGAAGAAGCTGCTCAGGAAGAGGCTGAAGTTACAGAGGCTGCAGAGGAAGAGAAAAAGGCTGAGTCTGATGCAAAGGCTGCTAAGAAAGAGGCAGCTAAGGAGAAGAAGAGCAGAAAGAAGAGCAAGAAGAATAAGAAAAATGCTGCAGCTGAAAAGGCTGAAGAAGTAAAGCAGGCTGCTGAGGATATCATCGGAGAGATGGAAGAAGAGGCAGAGGAGACAGGCCTTGAAGAAATGCTTGAGAAGGAAGGCATTGATATCACAGATGGTGACACAGTCGGAAATGTACTTGAGATGTACAAGACTGGATTCAGTATCATCGAGATATCCAAGGTTCTCAGTCTTGGAGTAGAAGAGGTTAAGTCCATTATTGATAAACAGCAGGGAGAATAATATATGAATACGAAGTATTTACTTAGAGGAATTGGTATAGGAATACTTATCGGAGTCATTATTATGTATGCTGCATATGCTACAACTAATAAGAAGACAGATGCCTCCGATAATAATACAGGTGTTGAAGTAGCATCAGAGGAGACTGAGGCTACAACCGAGGCGACTACGGAAGCAACAACGGAAGCGACTACAGAAGCAACAACGGAAGCGACCACTGAGGCCACAACGGAAGCAACAACCGAGGCGACCACAGAGGCCACAACGGAAGCAACCACTGAGGCGACTACGGAAGCAACTACAGAAGCTACCACAGAGGCAACCACTGAGAAAACTACAGAAGCAACTACCGAGGCAACTACTGAGGCTACCACAGAAGCCACAACAGAGAAGACTACTGAGAAGGCTGATGATAAGAAGGAAGAAAAGTCTGATGACAAGAAAGATGATAAGGCTTCATCAGATAAGACTAAGAAGATCACGGTTACTTCGGGAATGGGTTCAGAAACCATTGCTTCCTTACTTGAACAGCAGGGACTGGTTGATTCAGCATCCAAGTTCAATACCTGGCTGATCGAGAAAGGCTATGATTCAAAACTTCATATTGGAGACTTCGAAATCAAGGAAGGTGCCAAGTATGAAGAGATAGCCAAGATCCTTATGACACAGGGTCAGTAAGATTGCTTATTAACGATTAGAAGAATAATAATCGGAATTACAGAAAATGAATATAAAAACCATAAGAAACCCCTTGCAATAAGGGGTTTCTTGTGTTATTATATCCTTCGCGCGACTTTGCGCCAATATAAAACATGCAGGTTTAAACGTATGGTGCCGCTTAGTATCATTTGTAAGGAATAATCCATCAGGTTTTTCCTAATGATATATGCTCATAGGGCGGTTTAACGTATTTTAAACGATCTGCAGAAGAATAAAACCAGGAGGTATATTATGAGCGTTATTTCAATGAAACAGTTACTTGAGGCAGGTGTTCACTTCGGTCACCAGACAAGAAGATGGAACCCT
>CACZPG010000320.1 GCA_902782965.1 uncultured Lachnospiraceae bacterium | reverse complement strand
GTAACTATTGGAATATTAGGATAAACGATAGTTCCTTCAGGAACAGCCTCTATAGTACCGGTGAATTTGAAATTCTTAAGATACTCAAGGAAGCCTTCGTCAAACATATTTCTTCCTCTGAGATACTCAATATCATCATCAGTGAATTTCAGATTCTTAACATAGTCAATAAGCATCTCAAGACCGGCACTGACAACGAATCCGCCACCGTCGGGATTGGTTCTGTAAAACATATCAAATACAGCAACCTTATCTTTGTTACCTGTTACAAAATATCCATTTGCCATTGTGAGCTCATAGTAATCCATGAGCATTGTCAGGTTACGCATACTTTACCCCTTTCTATATATCACATTAATATATATTTAATAACATATTTAATTACTGTTTCTACTCGCTCTAAGTCTAAGCCTTGAATCAAGAATCTTCTTTCTGATTCTCAGATTCTCAGGAGTGATTTCAAGCAGCTCATCGTTATCAAGGAAATCAAGGCTCTGCTCAAGTGAAAGCTGTCTTGGTGGAACGAGCTTAAGAGCTTCATCAGATCCTGAAGAACGTGTATTGGTAAGATGCTTGGTCTTACATACATTTACCTCAATATCTTCCTGACGTCCGGTCTCGCCGACTACCATTCCTGCATATACTTCAACACCGGCACCAATAAACAGAGTTCCTCTTTCCTGAGCGTTGAAAAGTCCGTAAGTTACGGAGGTTCCTGCCTCGAAAGCAATCAGGCTTCCGTTTGAACGATAACTCATATCGCCCTTGTAAGGATCATATCCATCAAAAATAGTATTTATAACACCATTTCCTTTGGTTGCAGTAAGGAATTCTCCTCTGAAGCCTATCAGACCTCTGGATGGTATTCTGAACTCAAGTCTGGTTATGCCACCATCAGTAGGAGCCATTCCTGATAATTCACCTTTTCGAATACTCATCATATTTATAACTGTACCGGAGAATTCTTCCGGAACATCTATTACAGCCATCTCATAAGGTTCAAGCTTCTTGCCTCGTTCATCTTCTTTATAGATAACCTCAGCCTTGCTTACGGCAAATTCATATCCTTCTCTTCTCATATTCTCTATAAGAACCGATAAATGTAACTCACCACGGCCGGATACCTTGAAACAGTCTGTTGAATCAGTATCTTCAACTCTGAGAGAAACATCAGTATTTAACTCCTTGTAAAGACGGTCTCTGATCTGACGGCTGGTAATAAATTTACCTTCTTTACCTGCAAGAGGAGAATCATTAACCATGAAATTCATGGAGATTGTAGGTTCAGTAATCTTCTGGAAAGGAATCGCATCCGGTTCATCCACAGAACAGATTGTATCACCTATCTTAAGATCTGCAATACCTGATACAGCAACTATTGAACCAACAGTAGCTTCTGAAACATCTACCTTACTGAGTCCATCATATTCATAAAGCTTGGTGATCTTTACCTTCTCTTTACGTGAAGAATCGTGATGATTTACTATAAGAGCCTCCTGATTGACTTTTACAGAACCATTATCTACCTTACCTACACCAATTCTTCCTGTATATTCATTATAATCAATTGTACTTATAAGAATCTGAAGACCTCTGTCAGGATTGCCTTCGGGAGCAGGTATTGACTTGATTATGGTTTCAAAAAGAGGCTGCATATCCTTACCCTTTTCATCAGCAGAATATGACGCAACTCCCTCTCTTGCAGACGCATATACAAAAGGACAATCCAGCTGACTGTCATTTGCATCCAGATCCATAAGAAGCTCAAGTACTTCCTCTTCAACAGCTTCAGGTCTGGCATCAGGTCTGTCTATCTTATTAACACATACAATAACCGCAAGATCAAGTGCAAGTGCCTTCTGAAGAACAAATCTTGTCTGTGGCATAGGTCCTTCAAAAGCATCAACAACAAGGATTACTCCGTTAACCATCTTAAGAACACGTTCTACTTCACCACCGAAATCAGCATGTCCAGGAGTATCAATGATATTTATCTTAATACCGTTGTACATAACTGCTGTATTCTTAGAAAGAATCGTAATACCTCTCTCACGTTCGATATCGTTAGAATCCATAACTCTTTCGGCCACTTCCTGATTATCCCGGAATACACCGCTTTGTTTAAGAAGTCCATCAACAAGAGTTGTCTTTCCATGATCAACATGAGCTATAATAGCTACATTTCTAATATCCTCTCTTACCATAATTCCTCCATGTACTTATTATCTGGAATAATATTTATTCTCCGGAATACTTCTTCTCCGTGCTGCGGCTCAGTTCATGTTTATCTTTATCTACCTGAGCTACTACAAAGATATCGCCGGTCTGTGGGGGATCCGACACTTCTTCCGGTATTATCATTATTGTATTTTCATCTATATATGTTGTAGGCATTCTTTCATCATTTATAAGGACTTTGGAAAATTCCGTGAAATTCTCTCCCCTTACAACGATACTGCCAGTAGATGAATTATAATCTATCTGATCAATGCTTATATCATATAGACCAAGCCTCATATTAACAGTTTCATAAGGTTCTATGTAATTATAAATGTATCTGTCTCCATATAACATATCATATTGGAGCTCATGAATATATTTATCAAAAAGCGTAAGTTCAATATTGGGATTCTCATCCGATGCTTCAGCATTATCTACTGATTCATCAGCATTATTCCCGCCTTTATTCTGATCCTTATCAGAAGAAGCTTTATCTTTATCTATATCTTTATCTTTTACATTTTCTGACGTATCAGTTTTGTCACCCGGAAGATTTTCATAACTGATTAGATTTTCATCAAAATATGCTTTATGAACACCCTGAACAATTCCCGGCCGGAAACCAAGTGCTCTTAGAAGATAATCTGAAAGCTCATAAGAATATATATCTCTATCTTCAAGACCTGTATCGAAATTACTTATAATAACGTATTCCGTCTGATTCTGCAGACCCGTCTGAAACTGGTCATCTTCAAATGTAAGACTCGGAATATGATCACCATAGAGAACAAGGACATAATCCTTTTCACGATTATCAAGCGTCTCCTTAAGCTCTCCTATCATCTGATCCATTTCATAACACTGGTTAACGAAATAGCCAAACTGATTAGTTAATTCAGGATCCTCAGAATCCAGAGTAACCTTAACATGTTCAATACTCTTTAGTTCAGATTTAGGATAACGTCCATGACCCTGAACAGAAATTGTAAATACAAAATCACTCTCTTCATCATAATCAAGTGCATTAGTAATTTCTTCAGGCAGGCAGTCATCCTTAGCCCATCCCGTAAGCGTTCTGTGGAAGTGCTTCATATATTCAAGAGATGTAAAAGTCTGAAAACCAAGATTAGCATAACTCTGGTCTCTCGAATAGAATTTAGCCTTATTATTATGAATGGCATGAGTGCCATAACCATTTCTCAGAAGGATCTGTGCCATACTCTCACAAGGAGTATGAGTAAGAACCGTTTTATAAGGATACTCACCGGCACCAAAAATTTTACTTTTCATACCGGTCAGTATTTCAAACTCAGTATTGGCAGTACCGGCACCAATAGCCGGAACCGTAAGAAAGCCTGAAGGATATTCTTCTTCAAATTTCTTAAAATTCGGAATTGATTCCCTGCTTGTATGAACACCCTTTACTCTTCCGATATCAATAAATGATTCAAGCTGTATAACAATAATATCAGGATACTGTTTCTTATTATTCTTATAACGCCATTTAATCTTATTAACATCATCCGAAGTAGCCAGCGCAGACTCGGCCATATTATGGATTATATTATAACTATAATCATCAGGTTTACTGATTCCCTGATCGATTACGCTGTTAGCAAAACAATATACAAATCCATATGATTTATATGCAGTCCCGAGATTAGTAAATTTATCTGAAATAAGCGAAGTCTCAAGAGCAATAAATGTCATTATATATACGATGGTAAAAGAAATCAATACAACAATTGATCCCTGAATATAATTAACCTTTCCTTTTATTATCGGTGTTTTAAGGAATGCGAGTACTATTATGATAATAAATACAATAATACTGACAACAATAGCTATCCTCTGAAACAAATTGAAATATATATTAAACATGCTTAGGACATCCGAAAACATCAGAAAATCAATAGCCGAGAATGGGGTTATCCTGTAACCGAGAAGTACGAAATTTATAGTACCGACCGCAAGCCAAAGAATCATAATAAGACCCATGGCAAATCCTCTTCTTTTAAACATAAGAGAAATTGAAAGGGTGAAATAAATAATCAGTATATTATATACAAATATTAACGGATTATGGAAAATGAATACAAAAGGTGTAAGAATAGATCTCCTACCGAGCATTTCAAGAAGAACAACCTCTATAACAGATAAAACGAAACAAACTATCAGCCATTTCCAGAGAGGAAGCTCGTAGGATTTACGAATTGCAGAACCAAATTTGGACTTAAGTTTTAATATTTTATCCTTCATAGATTAAAACCTTCATTTACAGAAGCTTAAAATTTGTTAATAAGCATAAAAAAAGCGCGAGACGGGACTCGAACCCGCGACCCCCTCCTTGGCAAGGAGGTGCTCCACCACTGAGCCACTCGCGCAAATGCGACT
>CACZPG010000319.1 GCA_902782965.1 uncultured Lachnospiraceae bacterium | reverse complement strand
TGTTCAAACACGCTGCGCTTGCTAACCGTTGCCTGTCGACCTCGTTTTACGCTGTAAAAAAGAATGTCCGCCTACCCCGGAACTTCTGTGGAACCAATCGGCGGCACTTTTTTACAGCTACTCGGCCTCCGTCAACGCTAAGCGCCGCTCCGCAATCGTTTGCACAGGGAAGTCTCATGATTCAAATCCTGTCTGATAATATATACTTATATTATCAAACGAATAATGTATACATTTACAGATAAAACAAGAGGACAGTCATCCTGTCCCCTTGAATAATTTATTTAGCCTTCTTCTTGAAAACTGAGATTGAAAGTCCCGGTACTGTTATGGAAATGAAGTTCTCACGACCATCTACCTTTCCTTCCTTAGACTTCTTAACCACCTTATTGTTATGGCCTTCGCCACCGAACTTAGCCAGATCACTGGAGAATATCTCCTTCCAGCTTCCTGCACTCGGAACTGCAAGCTTGTAATTTCTTGCATCCACCGGAGTGAAGTTGCAGATGATGAGGAGTGTATCCTTCTCATCGGCGCCTCTTCTCTCGAAGGATACAATTGAACGGTTAGCATCATTTGCATTTATCCATGCAAAGCCATCCGGATCACTATCCTTCTCATAGAGAGCAGGCTCAGTCAGATAGAGCTTATTAAGTTCTCTGACATATTCAAAAATACATTTATGTGCATCGAATTCAAACAGCGACCAATCCAGTTCTGAAGATTCGCTGAATTCTTTCATCTCAGCAAACTCCTGTCCCATGAACAGCAGCTTCTTACCCGGATGAGTAGCCATGTAACCATAGGCAGTTCTGAGATTCGAGAATTTATCCTCATAGCCACCCGGCATCTTCTCTATCATGGAGCGCTTCTCATGAACGACTTCATCATGAGACAGAACAAGAACGAAATTCTCACTGTATGCATAGACCATACTGAAAGTAAGATCATTATGATGATACTTTCTGTAGAGAGGATCCAGGCTGATGTATCTCAGGAAATCATTCATCCAGCCCATGTTCCACTTGAAGTCGAAACCAAGTCCACCATCCTTAATGGCGTGAGTCATAAGAGGCCATGCCGTAGACTCTTCTGCTATCATCATAACTCCAGGGAACAGTTCATTCATCTTGGAATTAACTTCCTTGATAAATTCAACCGCTTCAAGATTCTCGTTTCCACCGAATTTATTTGGAACCCACTGACCATCGCCTCGTCCATAATCCAGATAAAGCATTGATGCAACCGCATCCATTCGTATACCATCAACATGATATTTATCTGCCCAGTAGAGTGCATTTGCAACCAGGAAGTTTCTCACTTCATTTCTTCCATAGTTGAAGATATAGGTTCCCCAATGAGGATGCTCGCCTTTAAGTGGATCCTCATGTTCATAAAGTGCTGTTCCGTCGAATCTTCCAAGTCCGTGCTCATCCTTAGGGAAATGTGCAGCAACCCAGTCTATGATTACTCCGATTCCCTGCTCATGCATATAATCAACGAAATACATGAAATCTACAGGTCTGCCGTATCTGGAAGTCGGTGCATAATAACCGGTTACCTGATATCCCCAGGAAGGATCATAAGGATGTTCCATGACAGGCATGAGCTCAACATGTGTATAGCCCATTTCCTTCACATACTTGGAAAGCTCTCTTGCTATCTCACGATAATTATAGAACTCTCTTCCATCCTCGGGACGTTTCCAGGATCCGAGGTGAACCTCATATATATTCATAGGAGACTTAACAAGAGATTTCTTGTCTCTGGCTCCCATCCATTCTGTATCTTTCCATTTATAGTCAAGCTTTGTAACACGTGATGCATTAGCAGGTCTGATCTCGGAAGTTACAGCATACGGATCGCTCTTCATGAAAACCTCTCCGGTCTTAGAGCATATCTCATATTTATATATCTCATCCTCGAAATCACCAGGAATGAAAAGTTCAAATATTCCGGAGTAATCCAGCTTACGCATCTGGTATCTTCTTCCGTCCCAGTTGTTGAAATTACCAACAACGGAAACTCTCTCAGCATTAGGTGCCCATACCGCAAAGAGCGTACCGTAAACTCCGTCCACTTCCATCGGATGAGAACCCAGCTTCTCATAGATTTCATAGTGAAGCCCTTCATTGAACTGACTGATATCAATAGGATCGATAACAGGTTCAAATGTATATGGATCTATAAATGATTCCTCGTGTCCGTCAAGGAATTTAGCCTTTACTCTGTATTCAAATCTTTTCTTGTCTTTAAGACGAATCGAATAGAATCCTTCATATCTCTCTGAGATAAGTGAGTATGTCTTTCCTTCTGTAATATCCGTTATTTTTACAACCTTGGCATTAGGCAGATAAACATTAACAAACACATCATCTATACACTCATGAATACCAAGTATATGATGAGGGTTATCATGTCTGGCCTTAGTCAGAGCCTCTACCTCCATCCAGTTGATTGCAAAAACTGCCTTTCTTCCTGCTGCCATGAAATTCTCCTTATCCGGCAAAGTCAAAGATGTCACTAATAACTTTCCTAAAAATTTAAAAGTATAATAATACAATTAAATGCAAAGTTATATTTATACAATAAATGTAAAAATATCAAATACAAATAATTACAAATTAAACCACTTTATAGTATACCCAAATAAATCAAATCGTGCAAGAAATAATCAAGATAAATAAGCAATAATGAAGAATATTAAGTATATAAAGCAAACAAAAAGTGACACCTTACATCATATGTAAAGTGTCACTACATTATGTAAACTAATCACCTGCAAATGTGGCATTTCTTAGATTTTATGAATGAAAATACCACTTCTGAGCTTTGGCTCAAACCAGGTAGATTTAGGTGGCATAAGAAGTCCTGCATCAGCCACATCGAAAAGCTCACTGATTGAGGTCGGATACATTGAAAATGCTATCTCCATATCAACGCTTACTCTTCTCTCAAGTTCTCCAAGGCCTCTGATTCCTCCAACGAAATCAATACGCTTATCTGTTCGAGGATCCTCTATTCCCAGAACAGGTCCGAGAATATTATCCTGAAGAAGTGAAACATCAAGTCCTGCAACAGGATCATCACTCAGCAGATTCTCATGTATCTTCAGTTCATACCAGGTATTACCGAAATACATTCCGAAGGTGCCCTTCTGTTCAGGCTGATATGCCTCAGCAACCTCTTTAACGTCACATACCTTAGCAACCTCTGAGAGGAACTCTTCAGCTGAAAGTCCGTTGGTATCCTTTACAACTCTGTTGTAAGGAAGAATTGCAAGTTCGCTTTCCGGGAAAAGAACTGAAAGGAAATAATTAAAGTCCTCTTCTCCTGTATATCCGGGATTCTCTTCTCTTTTTCTAAGTCCAACCTTTACTGCAGAAGCTGCTCTATGATGTCCGTCAGCGATGTATATTCTGTTCTCATCAGCAAACTCTGCTTTGATTACAGCAATATCCTGATCATCACTTATACACCATACGTTATGAGTAACGCCATCATCAGCTGTAAAACCATAGGTCTTCTCTGTCTGCTTAATCTTGTTAACTATCTCATTAACTCTGCTTCTGTCACGATAGGCAAGAAATATAGGGCCTGTCTGTGCACCACAGTTATAAATGTGATTGATACGATCCTGCTCCTTGGCAGCAAGTGTATTCTCATGCTTCATAATGGTTCCATCGATGTAATCATCTACGGATGCAGCAGCCACAATACCTGTCTGTGAACGGCCGTCCATTATAAGTTCATAAATATAATATGCAGGCGCTTCATCATGAATATAGGTTCCATTAGACATATCTTCTGCAAGCATGTCTCTGGCCTTGTCATAAACCTCCTGAGAATACATATCGAAATCATCAGGAAACTGTGTCTCAGGTCTGTCTATTCTAAGAAAGCTCTTCGGATGACCATCAACGAATTCCTTAGCCTCTGCTCTTTTGTACACATCATAAGGAAGTGCTGCAACTTCACTAACTACGTCTTCTGCAGGTCTATATGCTGCAAACGGTAAAACCTTAGCCATTTCTATAATTCTCCATTAGGTAACTACTTATTATCTTCTGATGAAATCAACTGCCTGTCCAATGGACTCGTCAAATTCATCATCACTGGAATTCTTGAAAATAAACATTTCAGGAACATTTTCTGGTGGATCATAGTTCTGTGTAGCAACATACTCATCCCAATGTTCAATCTTCCATGTATCTCTTTCAGAATTTCTTGCAACCATTCTCTGATGAACAACTTCTATATCAGTATGAACCCAAATAATGCAAAGCTCAGCATTCTTATATGCAAGCTTCTCACGCATAGTCTTAAGCCACTGCTGATCTCTTACTTCCTTCTTGAAAGGAGCGTTAATAAGAACTGTATCATTATAATTGAGTGCACTAAATGCAACCTCAAGGATTGCATCATATTCAGCATCTCTTATATGTTCATGAAAGAAATCTGAAGATCTGTCAAATGGTTCTCCGGCAACTTTATAAATCTGCTTTGAAAGAACAATCAGATCATCCTTATCAAGATATACGCAGTTATTAAGTGCTCTTGCCAGATTTTTAGTTACGAATGTCTTACCACATGCCGGCGGCGATGTAACAAGTATAAGCTTTTTCTTTGCCATATTATCCTCCTAGCTGCAAGAAAAACTCTTGATGCATTTAGTTTATTATCCCCCGATAATAAAGCGAATCATTTTCGCCGTATATAAATACTTAACCGCCGCATTATTTCTTAGTAATATATCCCTTTGCAGTAAGCAGTTCTGCACAAAGTACAGCACCACCTGCTGCTCCACGGATTGTATTATGTGAAAGTCCTACGAACTTATAATCAAAGAGACTGTCCTCTCTGAG
>CACZPG010000318.1 GCA_902782965.1 uncultured Lachnospiraceae bacterium | reverse complement strand
TGTTATACATTAATACACTAATTCAATGTATCTTCTATAAACCTCACCGTCTCAACCAGTATCCTCTCTGTTTCCGGAGTTCTGGTACCCATGGTGGCAAAGGCATGAAAAGCTCCCTTCATCTGAACCATATTTACCTTAACTCCTGCTTCCCGGCATTTCCTGTAAATAACCATTGAATCTGCAAAAAGAGTCTCGTTGTAGTCACAGGTCAGAAATACCGGAGGGAAACCGGTATAATCCCCGAAATAGGGTGATATATATGGGTTAGTCAGGTCTTCGCCATCTGCATAAGCTATGCTCATAGCCTGTTCGAAGCCTTCAAAAACAGTGAAATCTTCTATCTCATGAACACTCCTGTCCAGGGAGCCCGTAAAATCAACCAGCGGACTGTGAGCTATAACAGCAGCTATACTTCTCCTGCCTCTGTCTCTTGCTTTGAGTGCCAATGCCAGCGACAGATTACCGCCTGCACTCTCCCCTGCCAGAACCAGCTTTGAATCCGGATAACGCTTCCTTATGGCACGAAGTATGTTGTAACAGTCCTCCAGCCCATTTGGAAATTTATTCTCCGGCGAGAGACGATACTCAGCAGATATAACTCTGTAACCTGAATATTTAGCAAGCATGGAACAGTAGGATCTGGATGCCGATGCACTTCCGGACACAAATCCGCCTCCATGTATATAAAGAATAATAATTCTGTCTCTCACATTTTCAGGTATCAGAATCTCAGATATAGTCCCGCCGATTCTGACCCTGTAACCCTTTACACCCTTTTCCTTCGGAATAAATGTGTAACTCAGGTTGGGAATAACCCTCGCTTTTTCCCAATCCACAGTGAGCATATTTTCGTCAAATTCCCGCCCCTTTGTCAGGAGTTTGACCACATTCATATTTCTGGTCATTTCTTTACTTGTTGCAGTTCTTACTACAATCGACATATATAACCTTATTCCCTTCTCATTATCTTCATCAAATGAAATAGTAATTATTCTTCTTCTCCCAGCCGATAGTGGTTGCGCTGTCATGTCCCGGATAGACTCTGGTTTTCTCCGGAAGTACGAAGAGTTTCTCTCGGATATTTGTCAGCAGAGCCTCTGCGTCGCCTGTCGGAAAGTCTGAACGACCGACACTTCCATGAAAGAGCGTATCTCCATCGAAGAGCACAGGACTTTCCCCTGAAGCATCCTCCGGAACCTTCTCCAGATAATAACACATTCCCCCTACAGTATGTCCCGGAACTTCTATACACTTAAAGGTCAGACCGATAACATCTACTATCTCTCCATCAGACACCGTCCTGTCTGCCTCTTCAGATACCGGAATACCCATAAAACTAAGAGACAGATTATAAGCTGGATCTCTGAGTAAAGGAGCATCGTTCTTCCCAATGATCACTTCAGCTTCCGGAAAGATTTCCTTTATACCTTTCACTCCGTCCATATGATCGAAATGAGCATGGGTAAGAAGGATTGCAACTACTTTTGCCTCAGCCTTGCGAACCTCTCTGAGCAGCGTATCCGCACTGCCTGATGCATCTATAAGTACTGCTTCCTTCGTATTCTCATTTATTATTGTATAACAGTTCGTCCCTATCGGGCCGGACGCAACCCCAGATATAATATACATTTGCTCGCCCTCTTTCATTAATTAAAATGGTGTTCCCGGAAATGCTGTTCCATCATATATGAGACCACTTGGCGGATCAACATCTTTATTTCCATCTACATTCATAGCTGCCACTTCTTCCTGAGTAAGCACAAACTCCTCCGGAAGCTCATAGTTTGCATTATAATCCCATTTCAATTTACCTGTATCGGGATCTTTTACATAGGATCCATGATACCCGTACTCTGACTCAGCATTCCAGGTTCCGGATTTTTCATCATAATCAAACAATACATCACCCGTAAAAGTTTCTTTATCATAATTAGTATATGTCATATTTCTGACAATTATACCTGCTGTGGGATGCATATCAAAGCTGTCTCCCTTGTAAAAGGCATGATTGGCTTCGATATATCTTCCATCTACCCATACACTTCCGACAGAACCTACAGACTCATAAAAACCGGTATTAAAGGTTGTCACATAAGCATAATTATTTCTATATATTCTTATCCATGTGCCACCCTTTGTTTTTTCTTTAAAGGTATTCCCTTCAAGAAGATCATAATAATAAGCTGAGTCTTCATGTGATAATTTCGCATATTCAACCAGCTTATCCGTCGCCTTTTTAAGCGTCAGGCCTGTAGCATAATCCTCGGCAGATCCGTCAAAAGTGAAAAGATTCGGATTCACTCTGTCTGAATACAAAGGATCATAACCTCCACTGCCGGATCCTCCATAGTATTTTTGAACACCATTAAGTGAAACTTCTATCTTATAATGAGCTTTAGTACTATTCACCACACAGTCACTATTCAACTTCACTGCTACTCTGGATATCGTTGCAGGAAATCCCAACGAATCAAGAATGTATGGATATATATAATATGCCAGATTATTTCCTGCCCTTTCATACATACTCTCATAATGATCAATCAGATAAGTCTGATCCAGATAATATCCAGGTGTATAATAGGGATAAGGCGTTTCGGGATTAGGTTTACTCTTATCATAAGTACCCTTAGGATATATGGCTATTTCATTCAGGGCACTCTGAACACTACTCAGATTTTCAAAGAAATCCTTATCCGGGCTTGTATACGTCTGCACCAGATAATCTACATAATTTACTACATCCGGAGAATTTATCTTTTCGAATTTATCAATATACTCCGTTCGACGCCCGAAACCATCATTAGTTTTCTTAGCCTCCTGCACATATAGCTCTCCGCCATCGGTATATTTTCCTGTCGCAATATAGCCCCCCTTTACCCGACCGGTCTTCTCGTCTTCATATTTTACATCTATATATCTTTTATCGTCCGGGGTAATACTTCCATACACCGGATCAACCGTTGGTTCATCTGAACCTGCATTAACAGATTTTCTATCTACAAGTCTGAAAGATTCCGGATCCGGATTATCGGTTTCGATATAGAAATACTCATTAAAAGGCGGCAGCATCGGCGTTACCTTATAGGTATATGGCTTACCAACAGTTACATTACTTACATAAGTTTTCTTGCCTATCGTAGCATATACCTTAGCTGTACCATTTTTCAGTCCCTTTATCTTTACACCATTATTCTTTTTGCTGACAAGCTTTACTATCTTACTATCACTTGTTCTCCAACTAACCTTTTGTGTATTATTCTTTAACTTTATAGTCTTTGTTTTTGAGACTTTAAGCTTTACTTTTGAATCCAGCTTTACTTTAGCTTTCTTAACTATAATATTACAAATGTATTTCTTCCCATTACAGGTAGCAGTAACTTTAGTTTTTCCTTTTTTCTTTGCAGTAATAATACATTTACCAGCACCATTATCAACAATATCCGCTATCTTTTTTTTACCAACAACCCAATCTGCAGATTTTGCAAACTTAAGAGTTATTTCCTTTTCCTGACCTTCCTCAATTACCACCTTTTTATTGCTGAGTTTCACTTTTACTTTAGTAGCAGCCTGAACGTTCGACAGCGGATTTATAATTATGGATAATAACAAAACAAACACCAGAACTCTTTTAATTAATTCTTTCGATATTATCATAGACATTACCTCTCCATCTGAGTCAATAAGAATCATTTCCATTAACTCATCTATTTTAAAAGGCATCCCTAATTCTTATTATGGATGCCTTAACTTCATGGTTCCTTAATATTCGCAGGTAACAAATTACTACACTAGCCCTGTGTTCTTTCTATATCTATAATTCCCTCAATACTTCTAATCTTTGCTGTCAGTGTATTAAGGTCATCCTTAGACTTGACACCAAACTGAATATTTACCGTGGACTTACCCTGCTTATTTATTCGTCCCTCGATACGCTTGATTGGTATATCTTCTTCCATAAATACCTTGGTAAGATCGAAGATCAGAGCACTTCTGTCCATAGCATAAACATTTATCTCAGTGGTAAATTCAGCCTCTTTGGATACTCCTTCTGCAACCCACTCTGCCTCGATCAGTCTCTGGCGCTCAGCCTCTGTCATACAGAGAACATTCTCACAGTCAGTTCTGTGAATGGATATACCTCTTCCCCGGGTTACAAATCCAACTATCTCGTCTCCGGGAACAGGAGAACAGCACTTCGAGAAACGAACCGCAACATCATGAATACCACGAACCTGAATACTTCCCTTTGGAGTATTGAAATGTCTGTGCTGGGAATTGATTTCCCTTACTACATCTTCATCTGTAGTTGTCTTCTCGTTGGTTCGTCTGACCTCTTCCTGAAGTCGGTTAACAATCTGACCTTCCTTAAGTCCGCCGTGACCTATTGCAGCCATAAGAGAATCCCAGTCAGGGAAATTATATCTCTTCAGTGTAGGTCCCATATATTCCGGCTTGAGAAGCTCGGACATGGAGAAGCCTTTTGACCTGCAGTATTCTTCACAGGCATTTCTTCCCTTGATTATATTCTCTTCCTTCAGTTCCTGACGGAACCACTGATTGATCTTGGTTTTAGCCTGAGTACTCTTGACAAGCTTCAGCCAATCCATACTTGGGCCTTTGGTATTCTGAGAAGTAATAATCTCTACTCTGTCACCTGAGTGAAGAGTTGTCTCAATAGGGACCTGACGACCATTGATCCTTGCTCCTACCATCCTGTTACCAACCGCAGTATGGATAGCATATGCAAAGTCTATGGTGTTGGAGCCTCTCGGAAGAGACTTAACATCTCCCGCAGGAGTGAAGCAGTATACCTGATCCTGGAACATATCCAGATCGGTTTTAACTGCATTAATAAATTCCTTATTATCCTTGGTATCATTCTGCCATTCAAGAATTTCACGCAGCCAGTTCAGCTTCTCCTCCTCATGGCTTACGCTCTCACTTCCGCTTTCCTTATATTTCCAGTGAGCAGCAATACCATACTCGGCAGTACGATGCATGTCATAGGTACGTATCTGTATCTCAAAAGGTCTTCCGCCGTGGCCTATCAGGGTTGTATGAAGGGACTGATACATATTGGCCTTAGGCATGGCAATATAGTCCTTGAAACGTCCCGGAATAGGTTTATATTTCTCATGAATAATACCAAGTGCGGCATAACAGTCTCTGACTGATGCCACCTTAATTCTGAGTGCAAATATGTCATATATCTGATCCAGAGTCTTTCCCTGAGTCTTCATCTTCTTATAAATACTGAAGATATGCTTAACTCTTCCTTCTATCTCTGCATCTATCTCTGCTTCCTTAATATAATGAGTTACCTCATTAACCATATCGGTTATGAAGCCCTGTCTTTCAGACAGTCTCTCACCTATAGATTCTCTGAGTTCAGCATAAACCTCAGGATAAAGGTACTGCATGCAGAGATCATCCATTTCTATCTGAATACGCGATATACCAAGTCTCTTGGCTATCGGAGCATAGATATCCATGGTTTCCCTTGCTTTCTCTATCTGTTTGGCTGCGGTCTGATACTGAAGAGTTCTCAGATTGTGAAGTCTGTCCGCCAGCTTGATAATAATGACACGAATATCCTTAGCCATGGCAAGGAACATTTTACGCAGATTCTCGGCCTGTATTTCAATCTTATCCTGAGAAAGATTCAGCTGAGTCAGCTTGGTAACTCCATCTACAAGAAGAGCTATCTCAGGAGAAAACAGCTTAGCAATATCATCCTGGGAATACTCCGTATCTTCTATTACGTCATGGAGAATTCCGGCTGTTATTGTTTCCTTATCCATCTCCAGTTCAGCGAGAATAATCGCTACACATAACGGGTGAATAATATAAGGTTCACCGGATTTCCTCTTCTGATCCTTATGTGCGTCATCCGCAATATGATAAGCTTTCTCTATCATGGAGAAATCATCCGACGGATGATAGAGCTTAATCTTATCCAGCAGAACCTGATATATTTCATCCGGCGAAGTAAAATCTTCCGGAGTAGCAAGCACATCTAACTCATCGCTGTCATTAAATATTTTCATAACAGGCTTTCTCTCGCCGGATTCATCTGTTTCTTCAACTGAAGTCTCAACTGAAGATGCCTCCGTCTCAGCTGATGAAGTATTCTTAGTCTCTTCGGATAATTCTTCTGCTATTTCTTCATTCTGATTGATCATATCTTCTGACATACCCGCTCCTCCTTTCTGTAATAATTTGCGTTGATTAATTCTTAGCTATGATAATTATTTTCCGGGATACTTAACAACTGATTCTACATCATAACCCTGAAGCTTCTCACGTCCGTTAAGTCCTTCCAGCTCTATCATAAATATCATCTTGGTTACTTCACCACCAAGTTCTTCTACGAGCTTGGCAGCAGCTCCGACAGTTCCACCGGTTGCAATCAGGTCATCAATGATAATAACCTTCTCCCCCGGTTTAATGGAATCTTTATGAACCTCAATGGTTGCTGTTCCGTATTCCAGATCATAGGTCTGCTCAACAGTCTCTCTGGGAAGCTTTCCTTTCTTTCGGATAGGAACGAATTTCTTTCCTGCTCTATATGCAAGCGGAGTTCCGAAAATGAATCCTCTTGATTCCACTCCTGCAATAATATCATACTCTACTCCGTCAAGAAGTTTATAAAGCTCTTCAATTGCCAGCTGAAATCCTTCGGCGCTGTCAAGAACTCCCGTTACATCACGGAACATAACTCCCGGTTCAGGAAAATCCGGAATAGTAATAATATAATCTTCTAATTTCTTCATGTTCTCTTATCCTCCTGTAAGGCTTCTTAATTTATCTTCAATCACCAGAAATGATATATATCTGATTAGTCCCTCAGTCCTAGGGCTGATATGCTTTAAGCTGAAGCTGAACACTTCGATTGCCGTTATATTCATTTATTCCCACTTCATAAGCTATATCCAGCTTACGCCCGGTACTGATGCCATTCTTCATTTTATCACATTCTTCCTGGGTAAACCACATATTTATATTCTTTTCAAATTCATCAGGTCTGAAATATATTACTTCGTGAATGCGTCCCCGGTTGCTCTTGAGTTTAAGTCTCATCACATTATTAAACTGACCATAGATTCTGTATCCCAGTATTTCCATTTCCTTCTCAGCGAAAAGAGGCGTCTCGTTTCCATTTCCGAAGGGACCTAAAGACTCAAGCTGTTCCGCAAGATTCATAGTAACGTAGGACATTGGCATTGGAACATCTATCATCAGGCGTGGTATTTTATCCCTGTCAGAAAGATCTGCTTCAAGATTAAGTATATTTTTCAGTTCCTGAAGTTTCTCTTTCCTGATAGATAGTCCTGCCGCCAGAGGATGTCCGCCGAATTTGACAAGAATATCCTTATGAGCATTTATCTTCTCAAACATATTATAGGCTTCTATTGACCTTCCCGAACCCTTCAGTATATCCGGTTCCTTCTCAGAATCTGTAAATATAATGGTTGGACGGTAGAACATCTCCTTCAGCCTTCCGGCAACTATTCCTGCCAGACTTTCATGAAGTCCCGGAACATAACCAACAATAACATCCTCCGGAGTTACCGGCTCAGAAGCCTTGTGTCCGTCTTCCGATTCTCCATCCTTTTCTTTATTTCTACCGATTTCTTCCAGCGCTTTTCGGATACCTTCTTCTGTCATAGCTTTTCGGTTATCATTCAGATTCTTAAGCTCAGCTGCCTTTCTATCCGCTTCCTTCTCATCCTCCTCTATAAGAAGACTCAATGCATCCATGGCACTTCCAAGTCTGCCCGCCGCATTAATACATGGTCCCAGCTGGAAACCGAAGGAGAAGGAGGTAAGATTTTTACCTTCCAGATCAGTTACCTTAAGAAGAGCTCTGAGTCCTGTATTAGTGGTTTCCTTCATGCATTTCAAACCCTCGCGGACAAATATTCTGTTCTCATCAAGAAGGGGCATAACATCGCAGACAGTTGCAAGAGCTACCATCTCTATATAATCATATCTTCCCTGTTCAATTCCCATCTGTTTGAATAACAGGGAAATGAATTTATAAGCAACAGCTGCTCCGCAAATATTCGGGTAGGGATAGGTGTCTCCCTTCTGATGAGGATCAATAATCGCATCGGCCTCCGGAAGTTCCTCCTGAGGTTCGTGATGATCAGTAATTACTACGGTCATTCCCAGCTCAGCAGCTCTGTTAATCGCAGTTACTGCAGCTATACCATTATCACAGGTAATAATCGTATGTACACCATCATTATAAGCCTTTTCAATTATGCGAACATTTATTCCATAGCCATCCTCAATTCTGTCCGGGATATCAACAGAAACATCTGCTCCGGCTCTCTTCAGACCATCATAAAGAATAAATGAGGACATAACTCCATCCACATCATAATCACCAACGACTCTTATGCTTTCTCCATCCTCAATGGAGGCCATAATAATATCCACTCCAAGATCCATATCCATCATCAGCCCGGGATCATAGGTACTATCCAGAGTTCCAAAGAGATATCTCTCATAATCCTGCTCAGATTCAACATCTCTGTTGCGAATAACACGTGCTACAACGGGATCTATCCCGAAACGTGCTGATATAGCTTTAAAGTCTGCTGTTTTTGCAAATATACGCCAGTCCTGATGCATTTATATCACCTTTCTTTATACTGATTCAGAGAAAACCATGTATTATTAACTACTCACAAATTATTCAAAAGGACGGAGTTTCCTCCGTCCTATACTTTTAATCATTATATCATACGGATTGCTCTGTTTCCTGCAGAAACTTTTACAATCATATTATTTAGCTGCCACGGCCTCTTCCTTCTTACCGATATGCTTTCTGAGCCACAGCCACAGAGGTCCTGTTATACAGATAGATGAATATGTACCTGAAACAACACCGACCATAAGTGTAAATGTAAATTCCTTAAGTGATGCTACACCGAGAATATAAAGCATAAGTATTGTAAGGAAAGTAGTCAGGTTTGTATAAATATTACGTGTGAATGTCTGTGAAATACTTGTATCAACAACTTCAGTATATCCTACCTTATCAACATTCATAACCTTCAGATTCTCTCTGATACGGTCGAAGATGATAATTGAGGAGTTGATTGAGTAACCTACTATCGTAAGCATACAAGCAATAAATGTTCCACCAACTGACAGATAAAGCGCAGCATATGCGAAGAACACAAACATTACATCGTGGATAAGTGCAATTACCGCACTGGCACCGAATCTCACATCGTTAAATCTGATAGCAATGTATATCAGCATGAGGATAGATGCAATAACTACAGCAAGAACGGCATCTCTCTGAGTTTCCTGGCTGATAGTGCTGGAAATATTCTCAGAATCAATCTTATCATCAGTAATACTAAAGGTTTCCTTTAATTTATCAGACAGTGCCTTACGCTGGCTCTCATCCAGGTTTCCTGTCTTAAATACTACCTGGTTGGAATTATCAACTATCTGAATCTGAACTTTACTTGAATCTATACCAACCTCGTCAAATACAGGAAGGACATCAGATTCAACCTTCTGGAGACTGTAAGTCTCATTAAATGTAACTGCTGTAGAAGTACCGCCACTGAACTCAAGTGAGTAATTAAGAGTATTTCCACGGCTGGATGTTCCTTTATTGATAAAGAGGAATGCAAGACCTGCCACGATAATAATAGCAGAGAATGTACCTGCATATTTGAAGCCCTTTGAATACTTAGTAATCTTCGGCTTCTTAGCAGCTCCATATAATTTCTTATTAACTACACCTAATGATACAAATGCATTAAGTAAAAATCTTGTCATAACAAGTGCTGTAAACATGGAAAGAATGATACCGAGAATAAGAGTTCTTGCGAAACCTTTAACTGTACCTGTACCCATGATAAGAAGTACAACACCGGCTATGATAGTTGTAATATTACCATCAATGATAGCTGACATAGCCTTCTCGAAACCGGCCTTAACTGCTGTCTTAACAGTCTTGCCCGCTCCGATTTCTTCTTTAATACGCGTGAATATAATTACATTAGCATCTACCGCCATACCAATGGACAGTATGATACCGGCTATACCCGGAAGGGTAAGTGTAATATGAAGAGCGTTCAGGAAGAACAGCTCAAGTACTGTATATATAGAGAGTGCAACTGCAGAAATAAAACCAGGGAATCTAAATACACAGATCATAAGCAGGAATACAAGACAAAGTCCGATAGCACCTGCAATAAGTGATGTTCTGAGGGCATCTGATCCAAGCTTGGCACCTACTATCTGGGATGAAAGCTCTGAAAGCGTAAGAGGCAGGGCACCTATCTTAATAGTATTGGCAAGATTTGAAGCTTCGTCATAATCAGCCATACCATCGATCTGAGCGCTTCCTCCGGAAATCTGCTCACGAACAGTCGGAGCACTTACAACTGAACCATCATAAACGATATATACCGGATTTCCAACATTTGCTCCGGTTACTTCAGAGAATTTAACTGCACCTTCATCATTGAACTGAAGGGATACGATATATTCATCTGCACCGGTATTTTCCTGAATACGTCCACCCTGTGCGTTCTTAACATCAGAACCTGTCAGTGCTGCTTCATATTCCTCACCGGAAGAGAACTTCTTATAGTTATCCGGATCAAGGAATTCAAGCTTTCCGGGACGTCCCAGAGAATCCAGGATATCATTAGGATCATACTTACTTGTATCTACCGGAATTTCAGCAACTATACGCTTATTTCCCTGTCTATACACCTCAGCATCAGGGCTATATGTATCCACTCTTCGCTGAAGCTTATCAATAGTAGTATTGATCTCCTCGTCTGTTGCATTGTCCTCCAGAACTTCATATGTTACACTGACACCACCCTGCAGGTCAAGACCAAGTGGAATATCCTTAGCCTTACCGATAGCATCCTTGCCAAGTCCTTCCAGAACTGCGTAGACGCCTCCTGCCACAAGCAGTGCAAATATAAGAAGTCCTATGATTGCATTTCTTTTTGCCTTCTTCATGTTGCATCTCCTCTTGTTTATTGTTACTATATATTATTTATTTTTTTTCGGCACAAATACCGTTTTCATCAAATGTATAAGTCTTGTTATCAATAATTATAGTAGTACTGTTTGCAAACCAGTCCTGGTTATCCTTATACATCCATCCTGCATCCGTTTTCTCCCAGGCTGCAGTACGCTTATTATTTCTGACACCCTTCTTATTCAGATATTTTCCCTTAACCCATTCATTCTCGGCACGGGAACCATCTCTCTTGAAGTAGTACCATTTATTTCCGATCTTTCTCCAGCAGTTCTTGATTGCGTAACCGTTATAATCGAAATAGTAATTCTTCTCGTCTATTCTTACCCATTCATTTCTTGCACGCCATCCGGAAGTATCACCGAAAGTGAGCTGACCCTTAACCTTCTTCCAAGAACCAACAGCCTTCTTCTTCTGTTTTCCTTTGGAATTATAATAGAGTCCGTTAAGCCATTCACTCTTATGATGCGACTTCTCTATGGTAAGAACCTTCTCAGTAGTAATGCCATTAGGAGTCGTAGCTGTAATATTTACAGTACCCGGTCTTAATGCCTTTATAGAACCATCACTGCTGATCTTGGCAATTCTCTTATCAGAAGATGTCCAGTTAATACTAACGCCTTCTGCTTCAATAGGCGTAACAACTACATGCAGATCCATGATCTGACCTTCTTCAAGTGTAGTCTCTGCTTCATGATCCAGCTGAATCGATGTAATAGACTGATTGATTACATGTACACTTGTAAGCTTGGCAACCGTAGCCGCATTAGCCTTACCGTTCTTCTTATCAAGACCATAGGCCTTCTGGAATTTCTTAACAGCCCCCTTGGTTATAGGACCATAGCTTCCGTCCACCTTAAGCCCGGCATTATTTACAGTATTAAGAGCAGTCTGAAGCCACATAACTGCATTATTACCTGAATTCTTGGTTATCTTTCCGGTCTGAAGTTCATAAGGATATCCGGGATTAGCCTTCTTAGCCTCTTCTTCAGAAATCTGTTCCGGAGTCTGAGTCTGTTCCGGAGCAGGTGTTGGAGTAGCCTCCGGAGAAACAGTCGGAGCAACTTCACCCGCACTTGTTACACTGCTGTACAGTACACCATTCAATGCTGTTGGAGCAATTACTGCAACAATGGTAGTTGAATTCAAATACCAGGAGAGACTGTCACAAACCGTTCCTCTCCTTGAATTAGAAGCATGTATTATTTCCTTATTACCATTCGCATCAACAGATCCGATACCTACATGCCCAGGTCTTCCGTCACCATCCGGATTGGTAAGTAACAGATAACCCGGCTGTACAACATCTGCGGTATTACCTACATATACTCCAAACTTGGAATAATTAGCATACATATCATAGCTTGATCTCACACCATAGGTGGAAATGAAATCAAGACCATGTCTCTTATAAATGGCACAAACAAATCCTGAACAGTCCGCTCCTTTATAAAGATCTGTTCCGCCATAAACATAAGGGGTTATACCTATCCAGCTCTTCGCATCGGCAACTATTTCGTCACCTGTAGCTGCATTTACACCCTTTCCCTTATTAAAATTCATAACCGGTAATGTTGAGATTAATAATGCTGTTATCAATATTATTGACAGTATTTTCTTTGTTATTTTCATACCTATTTCCTTTGTAACTAAATTGTTACCAATAAAAACAAACTATTGTAAATACGCCTATCATTACCCTTCCAAATACATTTCTACCTTCAAACAGCAACCTACATTGTAACATTTACGATTATTATAGTAAAGAACTTTTTTATACGTCCTATTATAAAGCCCTTATTATGGAAAAGGGGATGTGACCAAACACACCCCCTTAAAGCCTTTAATAAACTTTATCCAGATGACTCTCTATATCTTTGTCATCGATCGTCTTTTCTTCTCTTGGCAGCAATCAGGAATGCTATTAATGCTCCTATAAGAATTACTGCACCTCCAATTATAAGCCAGATAAGCTTATTTCCATAATGGAAGGTCATATCAAGAGATGACTTATTACCAGCATCATCACTTGCAGCAGCCTCGATGGTATACTTACCTCTCTTGTCGACATTTATCTGACACTTATTATCAGATACTGCAACTGCTTCTCCGTTAACCTTTACATAGTCAATGTAATCATCATCAAGCTCAACGCTGACTTCTACGATGGTTGCATCCTTAAGATATGCTCCATCCTCTGCTCCTGTAACAATGATATTCGGTGCCATTGTATCAAGAACAAATGTGAATTCCTTCACGGATTTATGACCCATCTCATCAGTAGCTTCAATTCTGAATACGTGTGTTCCGTCTGCCAATGCACTTACACCGTCATACTCAACACCGTCCATGTAAAGCTTCACTTCACAAACTGTAAGGTCTGTTACCAGCTCATCGAGAGACTTCTCAAGCTTAAACTCCTTAACTTTCTTTCCGTCATACTCATCAAGTGATTCAATAACAGGTGGTTTCGTATCAATAGTAAAGTGGATAGTCTTGGTATCCTTATTACCTGCCTTATCAACAGATGAAACTGTGATATCGTATACACCGTCTTCCTTGAATATCTGCTTGAGAGTAGCTATCTTAGCACTGCTTGCCGGGAAGTTCTCGAAATCGATATCTGTTGTCTTACCATCAATATCGGTCTTTGTTCCAGAAAGTGTAACCTTATTTGTAAGATAGAAGGTCTCATCAACCTGGATACCAAGTTCAACATTCTTCTCAGTCTTATCATAGTTCTTTACACCTGAAAGTGTAATAACAGGCTTAGATCCATCAAGAATGAAAGAATAATTCTCACTTGCATTGTTTCCGGCTTTGTCTGTAGCAGTAAATACAAATCTGTATTCACCGTCGTCCTCAAACTTATCAGTCTTAGTATCATTGGAGCTTCTTGGCATGAAGTCGATAGTCTTAACGTGAGACTCTCTCGCACCATCTACTTTCTTATAAACTTCGATCTTACTTGAAGTCATATCGTTGTAGAATGGCTCCTTGATATTAAATGTAACATCTACTGCTGTTGTAGAAGCGCCGTTCTTAGCATCACTGGTTATACTCAGCTGTGGAGCCGATCTGTCGACTCTGAACTTAACTGACTTAGGAACGCTCTTATTACCGGCCTTATCTACTGCAACATATTCAATCTCGTAATCAGCTTCGTTTGCAAAGCTCTCAGAACCTTCTCTTACCTTGGCTGAACTTACAGTTGTTCCACCGCCCGGAGCTGTTATCCTTGCGGTTCTTGTAAGATCATCCGGATCCTTGTAAGTATCAATTACAGATACACCTACTGTTCCTGAGGAATTCATTGATATTCCGTCTGTTCCGGAAGAACCATTAACTGAAGTAACCACTGAAGGTGCTGTCTTATCAATATAGAAATCAAGAACCTTAGTACCACTCTTATACTTGGTTATATTTCCGGCCTTATCTTCAAGTTCCATCTTGATAACATGATGTCCCTGACCTGATACAGAAACTGTACCTTTACCGAATCCATTCTTCTCAGACCATTCAGGAATAAGTTCCTCATCACCATCTGATATGGTTATCTGATCTATATCATAATCGAAGTAATTGAATTCGATTGATACACTGGTATTGTAATACTGACCGTATTTATAATGCTCCTGATCCTTACGGCTCTTAAACTTGCCAACCTTATTACTATAAGTTGCATTGAACTGCTTAAACTTGGCAGGCTTATCAGTCTTGATATACATATTACCAACCGGCTTTGACTTATCAATGTAGAAGCCTATAGTCTTGGATCTTTCGTTTCCGGCCTTATCAACAGCCTTATAGGTAAGTTCATATTTACCCTGTTTAGTAAATTTGAAAGGTCCCTTTCCGGTCTTGGTTTCAATACTTTCGTTATTGTCATAACCTGAGAATCTTACTGTAAGTGTAACATCTTTTTCATCCTCATTCTTGTCTGAAACAACTACGCTTGAGAATGTATTAGTTGAGAAATACTTATCCTTATCGGTATATTCCTTGGAATTAACCTTTGTAGTAAGTCTTGGCTTGGTTCTGTCTATCAGGAATGCTTCTGATGCAGTAGCTTCATTTCCTGAAAGGTCCTTAACCTTAACAATTATAGTATGTTTCTCTTCTGAAGTAGAGGAATATGGTGCTGTAAGCTTTCCATCTCCACTTGTCCAGGTTACATTAACAGTCTTTCCATTATCAGTTACTTCAATATTAGATGGAATAACTGTAGGATCTGATATCTCAAGAGACATATCAACACTGTCTGCATTATAATATCCTGCTATCTTAGGATATTTAGTTGTTATGTTAATCTTCGGTACCGGACTGGTCTTATCAACTGTTAATCCGATAGAAGCTGAGCTGCTTATACCAGCCTTATCAGTTGCTGTATAGGTAATGGAATATGTTCCTTCTTCACTGAGTTCGAAAGGTCCCTTACCTGACTTAGTCTCTGTTGTAACTGTACCATCAAATGCTGTACGTGAAATAACAGCTGTTACATCGGTTGTATCCTCATTAGCATCACTTACTCCCACAGATGTCGTAACTGCTGCATTAAAGTAGCCTGAGGTTCCCGAATATGCTTCATTATTGATCATCGGTGTCAGTACCGGAGCTGTCTTGTCTATAGTAAAGCTTACTGACCATGTACCAACTCTTCCACCTTTATCAGTTGCTGTAACAGTCAGGGCATATACACCCTCTGTAGAAGCAGTGATAACGCCTGTATATCCATTTGCAGTAGGTGTCCAGCTTACTGTAGCCTTGTCACTTCCTGTTCCTGAAACAACTATCTTGGACTGATCAAGGTTGTAATCAACGATTGTAACATTTACAGTAACATCCTGATCAAATACTGTCGGGAAGGTACTCTTCTTAGCTGTATTAGCTATAGATCCTGTAATATCAGGATCCTGTCCGTCAACCTTAAATGTAGCTGACTTAGTTACAGAATTGCCTGCATTATCAGTTGCTGTAAAAGTAACTGTATAAGTCTTGGTAGCATCAAGAGCTACTCCAAGTATTGTAGAGAGCGATTTACCACTCTTTGAATCATCTGTGCAATTGATACTAGTACTTCCGTCAGTAGCTGTAAAGCTGATTGAAGCTATTCCACTGGCTCCGTTATCGGTAGCACTGTAAACAATAGTCGGATCTTCTGAAAGAACTCCGCTTACGCTGGCTGAATCTAAACCACCGATTGTAAGTGTAGCCGTAGGATCCTTTCCATCAACCTTGAAGGTATCTGTGTAAACAGAACTGATGTTTCCTGCCTTATCCTTAGCCTTAAAGGTTACTGTTGTTCCGGCTGAGGTTTCAGAATCATTGACCTTAGCTGTGAACTTACCATCAGATCCCGGAGTATAGCTGGACTGATCAGTACCGGTAGCCTCAACAGTATCTATTCCTGATGACACTCCCGAATCAGAAGTAGTAACATTCAGAGTAAGAGATGAATGCCATAAATCATCATCTTCAGCAACTGCTACATCATCCGGATTAGTGATATCCACACTCTTAATCTGCTGTTCTGCAGACTTCGAATTATTATTAATATTTGTTGCTGTAAAATCAATTGTATATTCATTTGATGTAGTATCATCAAATTCATATTTATAAACGTAAGTATATTTTCCGGAGGCTTCAGTCTTGCTCTTCTGGGTAGCAGCCTCGGATGCAGAATTAATTGTGATTGTTGCTCCGGAAAGCTCAACCTCAGATTCTACAGTATATTCAAGAATTCCCTTCTTGTCTGCTCCGGTCCACTTGAAGAATTTCTTGCCGCCGTTTTCTACTTCATCTGAAGGAGTATAGGCCTGAGTGATAGTCATATCTTCATTGAAATAGTTTCCGGTAATATAATAAGTACTGGACTTTCCTGCTTTATCTGTTACTACAACACTAAGTGAGTATGATACTCCGGCTTTGTTAGTATCTGTAGCATTGGCAGGAAGAGTATAGGTTGCAGTATCACCTGAAATAGTACAGGTTGATCCATTAACTGTTACACTGTTAATTCCACTTCCGTCAGAGTTATTTGTCTGCTTATCAGAAATCTTTAATTCAATCGCAGAAGCTTCCATACAGGTTATCTTATTAGGAACCGTAATTGTAGTTCCTGATGGAGTCAGATTACTTCCGCCATATGAGCTATTAACTGTCTGTGTAATACTTGCTTTAGTAACTACAGGAGCAGCATCATCCATAAATACCGTGAATGCATCTGAAACTGCACTGATTCCATAATCACTATATGCTTTAATCTTGAAATAATTATTTCCCGGTTCAAGGGCTACACCTTCAAATGAAACATTCACTGAAGCAGCTGTTCCATAATCATTACTGCTTACAGGACTTCCTGATACTGCAGCTGATGTAGAAGAAACTTTGTAAAGTTCAGCCTTTGTAATAAGAGCTCCGGAACCATCACCTGTTTTTGCAGTAATTCCGAGACTTACTGTACTATCTCCAACTTGTTTGGTATCACCGGATGCACCATTTATCTTAAGGCCTGAAAGTGTAGGTGTTCCGTCTCCGTATTTAATATTTAATGTAAGTGTTTTCTTAACATTAGCATCTGATTTATCAGTTACTGTTATTGTTATCGGAACTGTCTCACCGTTATTCTTTATATTATCCGGCTGATCACCCGGGATAGTGAATGTAGCTGTACCGCCTGTTGTATTCGCAGCGTCCGGTACACGTGCATTTGTGTTGGTACTTGAGAAAGCTATCGTAGCTTCACCGTCGGCAACTATAGTTCCGGTAATTGCCTTCTTAGGATTCAGGAATCCTGATGCAGGAATAGTAACTGTGCCTGCTGAATTTGGGAAAGTAGTAGTATCAACTGTAGCATAGAAATCCTTAACGATAATATAATTTCTTAATAACTCATCTGAAGTCTTGACTCCTGAGCCTTCCGGAAGATCACTACCATCTTCCAGTGTCACAGTCTTGGTTACAACGTATTTACCTTCTTTTTCAATTCCCTGAGAACTGTCAAAATAATTATTTATGGAAGAAAGTGCTTTCTGGTCTGTAAGCACATTAGTTCCATCCTTTGCAAGTGTATACTCTATTGCTCCGTAAAGCTTCTCACCAGATGAAGCTAAACCAGCATTAGAATCTGTAAAAGCTAAATTCTGTGATGCATTTTCACCTGATTTACCTATATCAGCTATTTCAAAGGTCTTGATAGTAATCTTAGCCTTATCTGCTGCGCTGTCAGACATAGAAACATCAGGTACCGGACTTCCATCAGATGCAAACGTATACGCATATTTGGTGGTTGCAGTAAGTTTGGTTTCTACTGTTCCATTAGAAACAACATAGCCTTCTCCATCAACACCACTCCATGCAGCTGTAGTAGTTTTGGTCAGCTTTGCTGCTACTTCTGAATCAAAAGTATAGCCTTCCTCATCTTCCTGCTCTTTCTTGTATTTTACAACACTGGTATCTTCATCCTTAGTATATTTATATACGGTAACATCCTCTGTTTCGGTACTACTAAATCCCGTAGTAGCCGGTGTAAGGAATTTGATTCCATTGGCAGGAACATTTACCACAAATGTATTTTTATCCAGGGCCTGTGACGCATCTAAACCAAGACCACTAAGATATGAATCATCTGTTATATTCACATCTACGGCAGCCTCTACCTTATCCTTCCTATGGCTGATGTATACAACCGAAAGAACCATGAACACAGCCATAATTATGGCAAATGCTCTCAGGTATAGAGGTCTTCTTCCTACCCTTTCCTTTCTTTTAGTTATTTCCATCCCTTTTCTCCTCTCCATTTATATCGGATTCGAAATATATCTGATATCCTACAAGCTTTCATCTGTATGAACAATCGTTTCGCTGTATAGGACCGTAATTCCTTCGATATGCCTTGGTCCTGATTTAACTGTATCTTCTCCCGGTGCCATATCAGATCTAAGAACCGCTGTCATTTCAGGATTATAGGTTCCATAGATTTCATTCTCCGCAAACTTACTTCCCATGTCTGAGGTAAGTACGTCCGTCGTAGTTTCTTCTATATCGTCGTCCTCATCATCCTCATGAGGAGCAGCTGTGGCCACACTTCTGAGTATGTCTGTGGTCTCTTCATCTTCCTCATGAATACTGGCGTCGGCTGATTTCAGGACGTCGGTTGCATCATCATCACCCGGTGTATATCCTTCCGATATATCCTCATCAGATGAGCCTTCCGGCAACTCTCCATTTTCTGTCAATATGGCTGTTGCCTGCTCTTCTTCAAGAACGGAGGTTGTTTCTTCTCCGGTATCTTTCCTCTTTGATTCATTGTAAGTCAGGATTTCAGTAGATTCGTTCTCAAGAGCTTCTTCTCTCTCTCTTTGCTGCTCTTGCTGCTGTTCCTTCTCTCTGGCTTTCTCAGCCATCGCTCTTGCTGCCGCAAGCCTTGCATCATTAGCAGCCTGCTCAGCCAGATTCTCTGAAGCATCACTACTTCTCTTTTCATCCCTCTTACGTGCAAAAGGTTTAGGTGTATCCTTAAGAAGTCCACTTCCTGTTCCCAGGTCTCTGACCTTTATGAAACTTCCTTTTCCTCGTTTACTTGTGGTAACCCTGCCACCATTTCTTATCTCTTCTATTGCCTTCTTCTGAGTCTGTCCTGTTACAACTCCGATAGCTTTCGGAATATCTAACTTAAGGAACAGCACTACTGAAGCTATAAGAAAGAGAATAAATAATACTAATCCGCCATAAAAAAGTACATTAAAAATCATATTATCACTCTCCTCCCCTTAATCTCCAAGACTTCCGTCTTTTAAACCAGTCATTACGGAAGAGCGTTTAATCCAGTTCGGATTACTTTCTATTCCAGTTATCTTACTTCCTGCATCAAATACTGCAAGAATCTGTTTCTTCTCGGCTCCTGTCCATTTACCCGGATCCTGATTCTTCTCTTCAAACATCGTATATAGGAAATTCAGATGTTCTGAATAAATCTTGATGGCATTCTCATTGCCCTCTCCCATATCCGTTTCAGCCTTCTCATAAGTCTTGATAGCAGAATCATTATCTCCAAGCTTCGCATGCAGTTCTGCAATTCTGCACATTGCATTTACATAGCTCTGAATATAACCCTTGCTGGTATCTGTATCGGGAGCTTCGCTGATATTAACTTTTCCCTGAATCTGTCCGACTACCTCCTGAGAATAATTCAGAGCAAGCTTGTAATTAGCTTCTGAACCATCATTCTCACCAAGAGTATAATAAATCTCGGCCAGATCATTTATATATGCATAATAGAAGTCTGCCTGTTCTTCACCGCCATAGCCTTCTATATCCTTTATGGCCTGACTCATTACCGACTCAGCCTGTTCCGGCACACCCTTAGTAGAAAGGTATGTTACATATATCTTTCCTAAAGTCTGGTAATTCTCAAACTTCTGCTTATTATCATTTGCAATATTCTTCTCATTATATGTTGCGAAGCCATTTACCTTGTCCATAAGTTCATTAACATTTACATTTGTACTGGACATGATAAGTGAAATGCTTCCATAATAATCGGATAATTCTCCGTAATTGGCATCCTTCTTGTCTACCATATTGAAGTACTTGGTTGCCGCACCGTAATCACCTACTTCGGTGAAATATGTAAGTCCCATTTTGTAGAGAACTTCATTATTCTTATCAACATCTGCATATCCGTTCTTAATACGGTTAGCAACTACATTAAGTCCATCTGAGAGACTCAGCTCTTCAGTAGAATTTGCATCCTTCGATGCATCTATGTAAAGATCGATATACTTCACATATGCTTCAGCCTCATCACCGCTTAGTTCAAAGGCTTTCTTGTATTCAGAAGCAGCAAGAGAATAACTGCTCTGTGATTTGAAATCATTACCCTGCTCAATATAGGATACATAATTTGCTGCTGCTGCTCTATCCATTCCGACTTTTCCTACTATAGCAAGTAATCCGAATGCAACAGTAAGTCCTGCACTAAGAGCAAAAAGCTTAACTTTGTTCCTATTTGCATTTATATAGCTATCATCCAGCTCCGTATAATGCTCAAGAGCGTAAATAAGTTCTGAACATGACTGATATCTGTCTTCAGGATTAGCCTTGGTACACTTCAGGATGATTTCCTCAAGACCTGTGGAAAGGGATGGGTTAACCTGTCTTATAGGAACCATTTCATAAGGTGGTTCCTGAGGATTCTTACCTGTAACCATGTGATAAAGTGTAGCACCAAGGTTATAAATATCTGTTCTTGCATCAGTCTTATATATACCACGACCCTGTGCATCACCAAACTGCTCCGGTGCAGCATAACCTCTGGTACCGAGAGCTGTTGTATCAGCATTATTCTCTATGTCGTATGTCTTAGCTGTACCGAAGTCAATAAGCTTAACACCGCCATCCGGCTTCAGCATAACATTCGAAGGCTTCATATCACGATAAATAATAGGTGGATTCATGGAATGCAGATATTCCAACGCCGAAGCAAGCTCGAGTCCCCAGTCAATTACCTCATCCTGAGAAAACGCGCCGACTTCCTTAAGCTTATCTGCAAGGTTCTCACCTTCTATGAAATCCATTACTACGCAGATAGTACCGCCGTATTTAACGATATCTATAATACGTGGAATAACAGGATGGTCTACATCCTTAAGAATATTAGCTTCTCGTTCAAGTCCTTTCAGAAGAATTTCCGTACTCTTCGAGCCGTCATTCTTAATTTCCTTAACGGCAAGCTGCATATTCATTCTGTTATTACGAGCAAGATAAACGACAGACATACCGCCCTCGCCGATCTGTTTTAGTATCTCGTATTTCTCATCAATAACTGTGCCTTCTTTTAACATGTTTCATCCCCAATTACAATTATTTCATATATAGTTTCGTCTGCTCCGCAGACACTTTGTCGATGTCATTCGGCAGTAGCCTGCTCCGCAGGCTGCGTCCGATGTGTTCTCATGCCTTCGGTAGGTTCCTGCCTCGTTAATCGACAAAGTTCGCTCTTCGAGCTCTACTGTCTGCTCCGCAGACACTTTGTCGATGTCATTCGGCAGTAGCCTGCTCCGCAGGCTGCGTCCAATAATATAACTCATCCTACGAAAGCAAGCTTTCTCGGCTGATTTATATTATTGTACTTACCTACCTTACAGCTACCGCTGCGATTGTTATGTTGTCGGTTTCGCGTCGGTTTTTTACTAATTCCGTAAGATATACACACCCGTATTTTATTTCATCCATTGTCTGATCTTCAGAAGGGCCAAGCTTCTCCATGATTTCCTCTTCTGAAATCTGATGTCTAAATCCATCTGAGCAGACGAAATATACACTATTCTTCTGGACCTGTCCCTTCAGGAAGTCAGGTGATACGGTGGAAGATGCTCCAACGCACTGCAGAAGTACACTTCGTCTTGGATCTATCTTTGCCTCATCCGGAGTCATTCTTCCGGCTGCTACTTCTCTTGCTACAAAGGTCTGATCCTTTGTAAGAATTCTGAGTTTGTCTGTAAGCTCATATACACGACTATCGCCTACATGAACTATGAAAAATTCTTCCTTATACATAAGAATTGCAGACACTGTGGTTCCAAGCATTATATTATTATCTGAACCATAAATTCCAAGAAGTCTGTTTTCTGTCTGAATAATGCTGTTCCAGTCATCTCTCAGTCTGAGAGCCGTAAATGTCCCCTCTGAAACCTGAGAAACAAACTCCTCATCAAACCACCTGCAAAATGCAGTGATTACCTCCTTGGATGCAAGCTCGCCTTTTGCAAGTCCTCCCATTCCATCACATACTATAGCAAATGCAACCTGACCATCTGGAGTATCTATTATTCTGAGAGCAACAGAATCCTGGTTTGTATTTTTTCTGATTCCTATGTCAGTATTGTATGTTGCTTCAAACTCCATATTCTATACCTCATCTTTCAGAAGATAAATGAAACTTTCATCTCCCATAATAATATTCATGTTAGCCTTAAGAAGAATTTCTCTTCCCGGCTCCAGTCTCTCCCCATCAACAAATGTTCCATTAGTAGAATTATTATCTTCCATGTAGCACACTCCGTTCCTCTTGATCACAACTACATGGACTCTGCTGACTGCAGTATTATTCTCAATAGCATAGTCAGAATGAACCTTTGATTTACCAATCTTGAATTCATCCTTTGTAATATATATTTTCTCGCCGGTCCTCTCTCTTACAAGATGCGGACGTGGTTCAAACATTCCAAGATCATCAAGGCTCATTTCCGACATTGAAGTATTCTGTACTTCCGGTTCGCTGTCTTTCTTATTAGCCTCTCTGATCTTATTTAATTCATCACTTGTTAATTGCTCAGTATTTCCGGTTCTTTTTATATAACCCTGCTGTGGCTGTGGAGCCTCAGGTCTCTGCTGAATAACCGGCTCTGAAGCTGCACCCTCGGGATAATACTGCTGAACAAATCTTCCCGGAGCGGACTGCTGCATCTGAGGTGCAGGTTTATTAACCTGTTGTGGCATAACCGGCTGCGATGAAGTTATCTTATATGGCGGCTGGCCAAATATTCCATCCTGCTGTGGCTGCACCGGTTCCATACTTGGAGAGGTCTGAGCCATCGGATCAAATATAGAGCCCTGCTGACCTTTATCAAAAGACGGTATCTTCTGAGCAGTTAATGGTGCTTCAGTCTGCATCATAAAGTCATCATCCAACATTGTAGGATCCTGATTCTTCGGTTCAAATACCGGTTCAGGAATCGGAGCCTGCTGTGGCTGTACTGGTGTTGGCGCCGGTGCCGGCTGCGGTGTTGACTGCGGCATCTGGCCGAATATTGAGCCTGGCTGCGGCTGCATCGGTGTTGGTCCCGGCTGTGATGCCGGTGCCGGTGTTGGCTGTGGCATCTGACCGAATATTGAGCCTGGCTGTGGCTGCATCGGTGTTGGCATCGGCTGCGGTGCCGGTGCCGGATTTACTACCGGCTCAGGAATTGATGATGCCTGTGTATCTACGTTAAATATTGAATCAGACTGCGCTTCTTCCATCGGAGCAACCGGCTCTTCCACTGGTGCTGCTGCCTCTGCCTGTGGTTCTTCCACTGATGATGCAGGCTCTGGTGCCGGCATTTCTGCCTGTATCGGCTCTGGTGCCGGTGCCGGATTTACTACCGGTTCAGGAATTGACGATGCCTGTGTATCTACGTTAAATATTGAATCAGACTGTGGTTCTTCCACTGGTGCTGCTGGCTCTTCTACCGGAACTTCTGCCTCTGGCTGTGCTTCTTCCACTGGTGCTGCCGGTTCTTCTACTGGAGCTTCTGCCTCTGGCTGTGCTTCTTCCATTGGTGCTGCCGGCTCTTCTACAGGTGCTTCTGCCTCTGGCTGTGGTTCTTCCACTGGTGCTGCCGGTTCTTCTACAGGTGCTTCTGCCTCTGGCTGTGGCTCTTCCACTGGTGCTGCCGGTTCTTCTACAGGTGCTTCTGCCTCTGACTGTGCTTCTTCCACTGGTGCCGCCGGCTCTGGTACTGGCTCTGCCTGTGGTGCTTCTGCTGGCTGTTCCTCTTTAACTGTCGGTCCTGCTACAGGTGTTTCTGTCTGTATCGGCTCCGGTACTGGCATTTCTGCCTGTATTGGTTCTGGTACAGGTGTAGGCCCCGGTATCGGAGCTGGTCCTGCAATCGGCGGCTGAGGCTTCGGCTTAGCCGGGCTTATCGATAATACTGTTCCGGGAAACAGCTTAGAATTCATATCTCTGACGAGAGCGATTGCTTCTTCCTTTGTTAATACTTCGTAAAGATAGTCAACCAGATTTACTCCCTCAGGAAGTTCAAGCTTCCAATTATTACTACTCTGATTATTTACAAAATTGTCCATACTGTCCCCCTTTAATTATTTTGCTATTACCCTTTTTTCTCCATTTTTATGCATTTTTTAAGCTATTTTCAAAAAACACAGAAAGTTCAGAGCATTTTCGTACCCTGAACTATACTGTTCATTATTAACTGATCTTAAATGTGAAGTCCTCATCTCCAAGAGTGACTGTGCAGTTGTTCTTAAGAAGAACCTCTTCGTCTCCCTCAAGCTGAACATTGTCCACATATGTATGATTTGTGGATTTGTTATCCTTGATGTAATAAGAGTCACCCTTATGAAGGATTACTGCATGCTGACGGCTTATAGCTCCGTTGCCTCCAATATGATAATCCACTCCACGGCTTGCCTTTCCTATCTTAAATACCGGCTTATTGATCACAACCTTCTCATCTGTATTTATTCTTACAAGATATGGGTTAATCTTAATTGTTCCTGTATTTCCAAGGATTGTATTATCTACAATTTCAGGTGTTGCAGCCTTCTTGTTCTTTGCAGCTGCATCTTCAACGCTTTCCGGAGCCTCTTCTACCTTGGCCTTCTTTTTCTTCTCCTTTGCATTTCTGGATTCCTCAGAAATCTGTTCTACTGCCTCACTTGCAGCTGGAACATGCTCTTCCTCTTCCCCAAGGGTTTCTGCTGTAGCCTTCAGAACTGCTGCACGGTTGACCTTGACAGGCTTCTGCATTGAAACTCCATCAGCTCTGTCATCTTCTTCAACCATATCCTTGATTCTAGCTTTGATTTCTTCGATAGACTCTTCCTCAGAAGATGCATCAACCTGCTTAATCTCATGTTCAGCAATGTCTTCAACATCCTGAACCTCTTCAAGGTCAATATCATCACCGATTTCAGGAAGCTTCTCATCAGCTGCACCAAGTTCATTCATGAAGTCCATAGCACCCTTATCTTCAGGAATTTCCTCAAGTGGTGCATCGTTGATTATTTCTGTTCCATCATCAGCTTCTATTCCTTCCTCGGCATTGAAACTGATTCCTGCATCCTGCATAAGGGCTTCAGAAAGTCCTATAAGCCCTCTAAGGTTAAATCCTGTTCCGTTAATATAAGTAAGAAGCTGTCCAACATATGACAGATCTTCATCCACATTATAGATAAATCCGGCAACAAGCTGTCTTACAAAGCTCTTGAATTCAGTCGAAAGTGATGCATCACTCTCAACAGGGAGATACAGAAACTGAACCTGCAATGTATCAGGATTAATATACATAAAGTCTTTATTAAGGATGATATATGAAAGAGGTATTGCATGCTCCTTGATACTGATCATTCCAAGAGCAACATTTCTCAGGATTTTGAGCACCTTCTCTCTGTCCATTACTCCCTGAGCATATTTGTCTATGGTCATCTTGCCTGTTACATCATATGTAAGATAATCATAGTCATCGTCCTCTTCATAGATTATGCTGACAATTTCATCTATGTCATTCTCTTCGCAAAAATCCAGGACATCCTCATCAACTTCCATTCCCTCTCCCATTATATGAGTAAGGTAACGTTCAGCTCCTAAATTCTTAGCAATAAATCTAAAGCTTCTCATTTTGTCTATATCCTCCTAATCTTCGGGTAACAATTAAATTTATAAGTCGTTCGAAAACGTAGATAAATTCTATATTTCTATACAGATTACTGTCCCTCACCTTCACCGGATGAGTCTCCGCTGCCGTCATCTGTAAGGGTTGATTCATGCTCCTCTAATGTCTCAGAGAAAACATGCTCACCTTTCTCTTCATCAACTATATGATAATACATAAAGCTGGTTTCTTCTGGCTGCAGTGCGGCCTTAATACATGCAAGACCGGGATTGCATATCGGTCCTACGGGAAGTCCGGTGGACACATATGTATTATATGGTGAACTGAATGCCAGATCATCCGTACTGAGTTTCGGAACATCATACCTTCCTTCTGTCATAGGATAAAGAATGGTAGAGTCGATCTGGAGAAGCATCTCTGCATCCAGTCGGTTATATATAACTGATGCTATCTTAGGTCTCTCCGAATCAATCTTCGCTTCTCTCTCTATCATAGAAGCAACCGTGAGCACCTCAAAAGAATTCATTCCTCTTTCGAGCGCAATTGAATTCAGTTCATCTGTATAATAAAGGCTAAATGCATTTAACATCATATTTACTAAATCAATAGCCTTTGTATTCTTAGTGATATCATAGGTTGCAGGGAACAGATATCCCTCCAGTTTATATCTGACATTAGCCCCAGACGGAACGTCATCCAGATATTTGAAATCATTAGATGTAATAGATTTAACCGCATTAATGAAATCGCTCTTTGAGCAGATATCCTCTTCCTCACATTTAGCGGCAATCATATCTATGGTATATCCCTCAGGAATAACCAGCTGCTTGACAATTTTGGAATTCTCGTCTTCCTTCGACATTATCTCCATCATCTCAAGGGTATTCATGCCCTTTCGTAATGTAAATGTGCCTGACTGAAGCTTTCCTCTGAATTTAGACTCCTGCAGTCTCTTTACAAATGCCCTTTCAAATCTGATGAGTCCTTCCTTATGAAGTATCTCTGCAACCTCTTTGGCAGAAGAGTCTTCCGGTATCTGAACTACTACTTCCTCTCCGGGCTCTGAATATGTACTTGTGTATTCCTCGTCATAAGCATTTCTGTAATCCTGTACATAATCATTCACAACAACAAACAGCAGAAATGCGGCCGCAAGGCCGATCAATATCTTTACCAGTTTAACCACTTGTATGTTCCTTCTATACTCAATTGGGTGCACTTACCCACTTTTACGTATATATACTATCATTTTTCTTCTAAAATCGCAACTGCCCTTTTTATTCCTTCGGAAATATTTACCTTAGGTTCCCAGCCAAGTTCACGCAGTCTGTCACTGTTCATTATCTCCGGTGTCTGCCTGGAATAATCAATAGTAACTTCCTTCTCATCCTCAGGATTTGCAAAGCTGAGAGTAAGACCTCTTTCCGGGAATGCTTCAACAGCTTTTCTGGCAAAATCACGGATTGTTACATTACCCTCTTCACTTGATATATTGTAAGGAAATACATTCTCTCCCTTAAGCAGTACAGTGAGAATAGCCCTTGCAGTATCCGTTACATAACAGAAAGATCTGTAAGGAGCGCCGGCACTCTTAAGAAGAATATTCTCTCCTCTGACTACATTTGCAATAAACTGCGCCCATACTCTGTCATCATCAAGACTGGCTGCACCGAAAATGTAACTCGGTCTTACCAGCTTAATATCCATTCCATACTGTTTGCTGTAGCTGGCAGCAAGTGTCTCGGAAGCACGTTTACCCATAGCATAACAGTTCTTATAGGAATCAGGATCCACGAATCCCTGAGTTTCCTCCATGAGTTCTTTAGAGCCGTCAGTCACAAGTCCATAGGTTTTGAGACTGGATACTACAAGTGCAGTTGCACCACTTCGTCTCGCGTATTCAAGCGCATTATCTGTACCGGTAAGATTAGCTCTTATTGTTCCTACCGGATCATTCTCGAAATGCCAGTTTGACGCCTGGGAAGCGGCATGAATCACGTAATCCGCCTTCGGAAGTTCTTCGAAGCTGTCACAGACATCCTGTTCCACAAGAATCAGATCTTCTCTGGCTGCCATATCTCCATATTTCTTTATGGCTCTGTCCATGCTTCTGACCATTCCGATTACCAGAATCTTTGAATCATACAGATCATTTCTGAGGAGTAATCCTGCTACAAGATGGAAACTGATAAACCCGGATGCACCTGTGATCATCACAGTTTTACCCTGGAATTCAGCCCAGTCTATCTCAGAATTGGTAACCTCAAGAATATCCTCATAAAGGCGACCTTTTATATTATTTTCAACGCACAGTTCTTTATCCATTATCTCTCCCATATATTAATTATTCCGCAGATTTTCAATGTAAATCCACTTATACTAATCTAAGTTTTATATATCATAGCAATAATTATCACAATAAGAATCCGTATCAGTCAGCCTGCTTATAATCAGCCAGAAATTCTTTCAGACTTTCTCCAGCCTTCTTCAGAACCTCCATCTCCGGCAGATAAACTATCCTGAAATGATCAGGTGTCTCCCAATGGAAGCCTCCACCATGGGTGAAAAGAATCTTCTTCTTTCTAAGTACATCAAGTGCAAATCTCTCATCATCATGGATATTGAATTTCTTAACATCCAGCTTAGGGAAACAGTAGAATGCTGCCTCCGGCTTCACAACACTGACACCCGGAATATCATTGATAAGATTTACTATACATTCTCTCTGTTGATATACTCTTCCACCCGGTGCCACAAGCTTCTCGGTTTCACCCATCATTTCAAGAGCCGGTGCTATCAATGACTGTGCCGGCACGTTCGAACAAAGTCTCATGGAAGAAAGCAGTTTGATTCCTTCTATATAACCCTTAGCCTGAGACTTATCTCCTGAAATACTCATCCATCCGACTCTGTAACCTGCGATCAGATGAGACTTGGAAAGTCCGTTATAGGTGATGCACACGAGATCCGGAGCAAGACTGGCAATTGAAGTATGCTTCTTTCCATCCATTACAAGTCTGTCGTATATCTCATCTGCAAAAATAATCAGATCATGCATTCTGGCAAGCTTTACTATTTCCTCAAGAATATCCTTCGGATAAAGTGCTCCCGTTGGATTATTGGGATTTATTACTACTATACCTTTAGTACGCGGAGTTATCTTCCTCTCGATGTCCTTAACATCCGGGTACCAGTTCGATTCTTCATCACAGATATAATGAACTGCAGTTCCTCCGGCAAGAGTAACCGATGCAGTCCATAGCGGATAATCCGGTGATGGAACAAGTATTTCGTCACCGTAATCCAGAAGTCCCTGCATAGAAAGAGTGATAAGCTCACTGACACCATTTCCGGTATATATATCATCAATCGTCACATTTGGAATATTCTTCTTCTCGTCATATTTCTTTATGGCTTCTCTAGCGCTTACGATTCCTTTCGAATCTGAATAACCTTCTGTATTAGTCAGATTTCCTGACATTATTTCTATCAGACTGTCGGGTGCTCTGAACCCGAAGGGAGCCGGGTTACCGATATTAAGCTTAAGAATTTCCTCTCCTCTTGCTATCATGCGATTCGCTTCATCCATAACAGGACCTCGAATATCATAACAAACATTATTAAGCTTAACCGACTTTTCAAATTTTCTCATTTTGTAAAACACCTCTTCTCTATCTACAATATAAAGAAATATTGAGGATACTATCCCAAAGTGGGATTATAACACATAATTCACATAATTCAAACATTATGTAAATCAATTTCACACATTCTTCTAATTTTTTTATAAATGTCACATTTTTTTAACTTGACTGTGGTCGAATTCAAGGGTTATTATCAACTAAGATTAAGAAAAGAGGAAAGGTTCTATGTACTGGACAAACATTAATGTTCAACTGACTAAAGGTTACACATTTCTCCCTTAGGGGGATAGTGCGCCCATTTTCAGGTGAAATGTTCAGTCGAGTACAGAAACTGACCTTCAATGAAATAGGATACATTTATCTCCCGTTAGTTTGAGAGAGCGCCTGAAGAGGCCTCGAGTTCACGAACAATGAAGGGAGATTTTTTAATGTCAAACGATAATAATACTAATAATCTAATAAACAATTCCGGAAAATTCAGTCTGCGAAAACAGATTCGGACTTTATATATAACAGGTATTCTCGGCAATCTGTCACTTACCGGAGCATGGGTTGTAATACTTGCTGCAAGAGGCTTCTCACTTGTACAGATTGGCTTTGCAGAAACCGTATTTCACATTACGAGTCTTATATGTGAGATTCCATCGGGAATGCTGGCAGATATATACGGTCGAAAGAAAATGCTGGCACTGGGAAATCTAATGGCAATCACCGGTGATCTGGTTATGTTTTTCTCACAGGACTACGCACTGGTGCTCCTCTCCATGCCCTTCCATGCAATGGCCTATAATTTTGCATCCGGATCCGGGGAGGCATTGGCATACGATTCCATGAAACGCGAAAATGCTCAGGCAGGGTATGAGAAATATGTTTCTAACCAGTCCATAATTTACAGAATTGCAAGTGGTATTTCTACACTTGCCGCAGGACTTGCCCTGTACCTCGGATACAGAAAGTCATATCTGATAAGTGCACTTATGGGTTGTATTACTCTTTTCTTTACTCTGAAGCTATTTGAAATAAAGGGCAGTAAGGCCCGAAAAGATAAATCACTTCTTAAAGGAATGATCTTATTTTTTGCAGACAGTATCAGATTTCTGTATAATAACTCCAAGGCAGCAAAGCTTATGTTTCTAAATTCATTTGTAGGTGCTGTAGATATTCTTCTGCTGTTCTTCCTACAGAGCAAACTTAAGTCTGCCGGAATATCAAACTGGCTGCTGGGTCCGGCACTCTTTATTATGGAGCTTGGCGGGATAGTCGGAGCCAGACTGATTCTAAAAGCAAAGAAAGCCAGATATGTCAGCGTATTTATTATATGTACAACCGGAGTGCTTACAGGAGTGCTTCTGGAACATACTTCAATAATAGGGCTGATGGTGCTGGGTGGATTCATATCTGCCATGGCTGATGACGCTATTCAGATACGAACTGATGCTAAGCTTCAGGACATGTTTCCATCTGAACAGAGAGCGACACTTATATCCATTTCATCCTTTACATTTTCGGTGATAATGATTGTGTTGTCGCCCCTTGCAGGATATTTCTTTTCTATCTGGTAACACAGATGCATCACCTGTTTTAGCAAAAGGTTGCAATATTTTAGAGATTAAGAGGTTAGATAAATATGAATCAGATACTTGTAGTAGAGGATAATGAAGACTACCAGGAGCTGCTGGTAAATTTTCTTTCAAATTCGGGTTTTGCAGTAACGACTGCCGGCGATGGACTCCAGGCATTTGACTGTATGGAGGAAAGGGAGTTTGATCTGATAATACTGGATATAATGCTTCCTAAAATTGACGGCTTCACCCTTTGTGAACTCATTAGAAAGAAAAGTGATGTTCCTATCATTATGCTTACTGCAAAATTCAGTGAAGAAGATCAGCTGAAAGGTTACAGTCTGAAGGTTGATGAATATATTTCAAAAACTATTTCCATGCCAGTTCTTGTAAGCAAAGTGGAAGCTATTCTCAGGAGAAGTGGCAAAGTATCAGGGGAAGACACCCTATCCTTTAAGGGTATAGTTCTGGATGTAAATACTCATACCGTCAAAGCAGATGGCAGAGATGTGGAATTTACACTGAAGGAATTTGAAATACTCCAGGAGCTGATAAAGGCCGGTGGCGGAGTTGTAACCAGAAAAGCCCTTCTGTCCAAACTCTGGGATTATGAATACTATGAGGATACAAGAATCGTAGATACACATATAAAGAATATAAGAAAAAAACTGGGTGCAGGTGACTGCATAGAAACTGTCAGAGGTATTGGTTACAAACTCATATGAAAAATCTTACGATAAAAACCTTTATAACATTTATGCTCATGTCCGTTCTTATTATGGGCTCGATATATCTGATGCTTTATATTTTCACTCCATATTCCGGAGTTAAGAAATATAACAGGTATATTGAATCCGAATCCAAAGAACTGGCAGACAAATGCATGAATATTTCCCTGTCGGAAGCAGAAGCAAAAATCAATAAATTTGCAATGAATTCCGGAGCAAATGTCAAACTGATAGATTCAGAGGATTACAATACTGATATCCTGTCATCTGATCTTCCGTCACCTGATCTTCCGGAAGAAGCTTCATCGAAGCTGAGTGGAGATCCTGACGAAGTTCTTACATATCCCCTTCATTTCAGTGACAGAACAGAGGAATATGTTCTATATATAATGACGGGACATTCAAGGACCGAAACTTTCAGAAAAAGCATAATCCTGAGCCTCCCCTTCGTTCTGGCTGCTGCTCTTATTCTTTCTTTTGTAGGTGCGAAAATATTCTCCTATTATATGAAGAAACCAATTGTAAGAATGAGCAGGATAGCCCAGAGAATGGCTGAACAGGATTTTGACTGGTACTGTCCGGACGAACGAGATGATGAAATAGGGGTTCTGGCCAAGAGTCTGAATAAACTTTCGGATGAACTTAGTGCGGCTCTGACCAAACTAAATGACAAGAATCTATATCTTAAGAATGAGATATCTCTCGAGAAAGAACGCGAGAGAAGAAGGATGCTCTTCTTCTCCGGGGTATCTCATGAACTTAAAACTCCTATATCTGTGGTAATTGGTCAGATAGAAGGAATGCGTTCCGGAATAGGAGTATATAAAGACAGAGATAAATATCTTGAAAAATGCAGTAATACATTAAATGAACTGGTAAGCTTCATCAATGAGATCCTCCTGGTATCCCATATAGATATGGGAGATGTTGACGATCAGAAGACTGTCAGAATCGACAGTATACTGGATGAAGAAATTGCATTCTATGACGGACTGATTACAGAGAAGAATATCAATCTTGAATATGAAGTTCCCGATAATGTTAACTTCAGAGGTGATGAAAATCTTCTGAAGAAAGCGCTGGGAAATGTGCTTGGAAATGCATTTAAATATACCCCGGTGGGTGGCACTGTACGTGTAGAATTGATTCAGAAAAGCAAACCTAATAAACCTAATAATCCAAATAATCCGAATCATCCCACTGCAGTGGAATTAAGAACTACCGATACTCCTGAAATATTTGTAAATGCTGAATCAGATAATCAGGTTGAACTAAGGGTTATAAATTCTCCTGCCCACATAGATGAGCAACACCTGCCACATATCTTTGAAGCATTCTACAGAGCTGATACCAGTAACAAGGACGGCAGTGGATTGGGGCTATATATAACAGGAATGGTCCTGGAGATGTTCGGTGCCGAGTACAGTGTAAAGAATACCAACGATGGAGTTGAGTTTAAAGTAGTTCAAAAAAATAGTTCAAAAAAGTAATTCAAAAAAGGGGCGACTGAGAATATGCATGACATGATATCATTTATTATGGTCTTAATTGGAATTGTATTACTATTATTAGGCCTTATTGATTTTATTTTAGGTGTATTATTAGTAATCCAGAAAAACGGATATGTGAGACACCTGGGCATTTTCCTGATTCTATCAGGCCTGATTGCAATTTATTCTAATAGTTCCACTTTTTCAGCCCGAATGGGTGAGGCGGCTTTTGTAAGATACAGCTACTTAGGCTTATTAGTAGGACTTCTACAGATAGCAGCTGTTATATTTGTATTTTTATTTGCAAAGAAAAGGTACAATTCAAGGGGGTTAGCTATAGTTATCATCCTTCCCATAGCATGGTATATCCTTCATAAATTTATTCAGGTTATATTACTAAAAAGCAATTTAGGTTTAAGCTTGATAAAAAATCAGCTTTTGTTTTCTTCATATGCTGCTCTTTCAAATCTTGCATTAATAGCTGTAATGATCTACATCACAGTTATATTTTATCGAAATAAAGACCGGGAACAGGTATTTCCTTCAATATGGGTGTTCCCTATGCTTTTTGCTATTTCGTATTTTTTGAATTCAGTAGCAACTGTCATGGCAGTAGGTGAATCAGCAGCAATGACGGTAACTGTCATAAAGCTTGTTTCTGCAATCGTGTATCCGGCCTTGGGATTTTATCTGATTATAAATATGAACAATAAGGTCCAGGAGGTGTAGAAAGTATTGCATAGGTAGAAGGTGTAGCACAGGAAGCAACATTATCAGCTATAATGACGTAAAATGTTGCCGGCGGAACTCGATTTTGGCCTCTAAGAAGAAATTTTCAGAAGGTTGTTTCACGCATTCGGTATGTTCGCACTTCGTGCTCTACTGTCTGCTACGCAGACACATACCTCATGACTGTGACACAACCCTTTCAGGGTTTTCAGATATAACAGAATAATGACTTAGCTAACAAGTTAGCACGTCAATATTCTGTTATATCTGAACCTTCTGAAAATTGCATCTTCACACAAACTCCACATTTCCCACAGCCACACTACAAATAATAAATGATAAAAACTATGGTAGAGTCCGATGAGTATTGATATATGAACAATACGTAAGACCCTGCCATTTTTTGAGTTAATCAAAACCAAAAAGATCAAAGACAAAAAAATAACAATGACAAGATTAAAACAAAATATCAAAAGGAGACAAAGATGCAATTCGATATTAACGATGTAACAATGATATACCCTTCCGGGAAGAAGGCTCTGTCTGATGTGAGTTTCTCTGTTCAGAGTCCTGATTTTGTAGGAATACTCGGGCCCAATGGTGCAGGAAAGTCAACTCTGATGAAGCTGATGACCGCCGGTCTGATGGAGACTAAGGGACAGATAATGGTGGATGGAAAGAAGCTGCTGGAGCAGGAAAATGATTTCAAAAGAAAGCTGGGATATCTTCCCCAGACCTTCGGACTTTTCGAGGAACTGACGGTATGGCAGTTTCTTGACTATATGGCAGCTCTTAAGAATATAAAAGGTAAGTCTGAAATAGAGTGGG
>CACZPG010000317.1 GCA_902782965.1 uncultured Lachnospiraceae bacterium | reverse complement strand
TATTGTTACTCAAGATGTACTACATGCAAGAAGGCATTGAAGTGGCTGGATGAGAATAAGATAGAGTATAAGTTGATTGATATAAAGGAAGATCATCCGGATGAGAAGACACTCCGTCAGCTTCATAAGAAGAGTGGGCTGCCGCTTCGCAGACTTTTCAATACAAGTGGTCAGCTTTATAGAGAGCTGGAACTTTCTAAGAAGCTTCCCGATATGAGTGAGGATGAGATGTTCAAGCTGCTTGCATCAGATGGTATGCTGGTGAAGAGACCTCTCCTTGTATCCAAAGATAAAGTACTTATCGGATTCAAAGAAGCAGAGTGGACAGAATTTTTAATCTGAATTATTACTGATTTATGTTTTGAATGATTGTTTTTCTGTTGAGAGAGAAAGAAAAAGCAACAAAAATGAAGGAAATGCGGAAAAATGTTGCTGAGGACACTAAAATCAAGTGTCTGCATCAGAAGAAGTTCCCTCTGATTATAGGGTTTTCTCCGCTGGCTGCTTCTGAATCATTTGCCATATGTGTTTTGATTTCTTCAATAAGTTTCTTTTCGAACCGGTATTCGGCGTCTGTAAATACGTCGGAGCCGGTTCTTTTTGCGAGCGCTTCTTCGGCCTGATTGATGGATACTATGGCAAGATCAGGTCGGTTCAGTACGTAATACTGATAATATGCCAGAACCCTTCTTCCGTTTGGATCCATGTCGGATTCCAGCCTTTCTTTAATTACATCATAGAATTTGATGGCATTTGCTTTGTTCAGATTAATGTAAGATGAGTAGAAAATTATATGATAGTAGCATTGGGTATATCCAATGAATTTATTGTAGCCATTAGGAGTCTTCAACATTTCATCCATCTGTCTCAGGTAATTAGCCAGTGCATTGTAATCACCTTTTTCCATAGCATTATAGCAGCAGAGTGACCATTGGATTGCACGGATACTTTTGTTGCCGCTCTTATCAGCAGCCAGTCCCGGATAAATATTTATCTCAGAGAAACTGCTTCCGTTCCACAGCTTTTCAAGTTCAGCGCGGTTAAGCTTATATAGGGTTTTATTGTCGCCGGTAAATACGCCGAAAAGAGTAGCCAGAAGAATTACTATGGAGAACATGAATGTTCCGCCAGACATTCCTCTCATGATGTTCTTAACGAGATATCCCGTATTGAAACTCATCATTACATAGAGGAAGAAACCGCCAAATAACAGAATGTTAATAATCTGTTTGGTAAATGTATATATGAAATCTTCTTTGGAGGAGAGTCTGGGCTTTCCAAATACATAAGTTGGAATAAGTGAGAAACGGCATTTTCTCCAGGTGAAACTATCAGTACGTGAAGCCCTGCCGCCTTCCTTGCCAAATAGAGAGAAACTCATCATATACATCCCAGTGATCTTTCCGATAATAAAGGAAAGAATAATATCGATAACAAAATATAAATATAACCCGACAAAATAACCTATAGCCCAAAGAATCATCATAATCATTCTCCTCAAAAAAACATAGCTTGATTATATCATTCATATTTGATTCCTGAAAGAAGAAAATGGAACTGAGCAACCTGTTTGGACTGGATTGAAATACACTTGCATAGAAAGAATAAAAATACCTGGATGGAATGAAACGGAAAATAGAGTTGAGAAAATGGACTGGGCTGAATTGAAAATAACTGACTACATATTTAGGAAACAATTAAGAATTAGCTAAGAACGAGTTTAAGCTATTTCTGAATTGATGATTTATACTCTAAATAAAAAAGTAGATAAAAAGTGGTGAATAAATGTATTGAATATAAACTCAGAATAATACTGAAAGGTTATGAGAAAAAAGTACTTAAAATGCACTATATAAAAATATTAATAAAAAACAACAAAACTGTGTGAGGTGACAATATGCAGGAATCGGGTATGAATCCTTCGGGAAATTATAATAAGTTTCTTCTGCTGTGGGCGGGAGAATTGATATCTAGTATTGGAGGCGGACTAACTAATTTTGGATTGGGAATATATATCTTTCAGAAGACAGGAAGTGCGGCCGGTATGGCGCTGCTCAGTCTGATCGGGTTCCTGCCCATGCTTATTTTCAGGGTTCCGGCAGGTGTTCTGGCTGACAAATATGATAGAAGAATACTAATGATGATAGGAGATGGATGTTCTGGAATCGGTGTACTATTCATCCTGATAAGTATGCTGAGAGGTGAAGCGGCAATGTGGCAGATTTATCTGGGAGTTGCAATCAGTTCCTGTTTCTCTGCGCTTATGGATCCGGCTTTTACGGCAACAGTGACGGATCTGCTTACCAAGGAGGAGTATTCTAAGGCTAATGGACTGGTATCCATAGCAGGAAGTTCCAGATTCTTGTTCTCGCCTCTTATAGCCGGACTGCTACTTACAGTCAGTGATATAAAGCTTCTTCTCTGGATAGATATATGTACATTCTTTGTTACAATCAGCTCCACGGCTTTTGTAAGAAGGAATCTGGAAAGCAAAGCTTCCGAAGATAAGGATACATTTCTTCATAGTATGAAGGATGGTTGGAAAGCGCTTAGTTCTAAGGAAGGACTGCTTCTGCTTGTAATTATTTCCGGTGCGATTACCCTGTTCATGGGAGTATTCCAGATACTTGCAGAACCATTTATTCTGTCATTTGCAGATTCGAAAGTTCTTGGAATTACCGAAACCATCTGCGCCAGTGGTATGCTTGTATCCGGAGTAGTACTTGGGATTAAAGGAATCAAGAAGAATTATGTTGTAATACTAAGTGTTTCTCTGATGCTTTCAGGAATATTTGTATCGGGATTTGCATTATTTAACAATATAGTTCTGATATGTATGTTCGGATTTCTGTTCTTTATGGCACTGCCTTTCGCCAATAATTGTCTGGATTATCTTGCCAGAACCAATATACCTGATGAGCTGCAGGGCAGAGCCTGGGGATTTATAGGGTTTATTTCCCAGCTGGGATATGTTATTGCAGATTCGCTCTCCGGAGTATTGGCTGACGGATTGGGCGAAGTTTGCGGAAAGGGAGTAGGCGCGGGATCAGCAATTGTTATTATAATTTCCGGTATCTGCCTGGCTCTTATATCACTAAGTGTAATGTTTATCGGTAAAATCAGAAGGCTCGAGTACTGATTGAATTATTTAGGTGTTGAGGTTTTGGATGTGAATGAAACCGGACTGAATTAATTGAAATCTGATAGGATAGCGAGAATTACATTAGCAATGTGGCAATATGTATTCCTCATAGTGTCAAAAAGTTACTATTGCCCCCACATCATTATATAAAAAAGATAATTAAAACCACCTCAATAAAATTGTGGAAAAATATCCGGAAATGAGTATACTATGTCATGTGGTGTTTA
>CACZPG010000316.1 GCA_902782965.1 uncultured Lachnospiraceae bacterium | reverse complement strand
GCGGACGAGACTCAGAATGAAGACTCTTTGACAACTACGGGTTCAGAATCAAAGTCATTAAACATTACTAATTCCAAAGGTGAGAAATATCGTATCGAACAGGTCAGAGTAGTAATGCCTTATGCCAGGGCATATTTCTATCCTGAATCTTCTTTCAGTGGTAAGGATGATACCTTGGCAATTCTCGGAACAGAGAAACTTGAATGCACTGATGTTAAAAGCTTCGGTGAGAGCGGTCAGAGTGTAGATTATTATTTCCTTATTGATAATTCCAAGTCAGTAGATAGTAAAGAGTTTGAGGATACAAAGGCTTTCATTCTTGAAGCAATAGGAAGAATGAATTCCGGAGATACAGTATCGATATATGTGGTTGGTGATGGCGCAGAAAAGAAGGTAAGCAAGCTTTCACCCGGAGATTCAGCCATTTCTGAAGCTCTTGATGAAATCAAGCGGGAGGGTATGGATACCAATCTGTACAATGCCATCAGAAATACCGCTGCCGAGATATTCGGAGACGCCGAGAAGAAGAATTATGATGCAACTGATGATATAGAAGAAGGACTTGAACTTGGTAAGAATCGTCCGGTAATTGTTGCAGTAACGGACGGAGTTAATGATACAGCTAATGGTTACGGAAAAGACGAAACAATAGCCAAGCTGAATGACAACAACATTCCTTTATATCTTATTCAGCAGAAGATGCAGGGTGAGAAGGGAAATGAATCAAGAGCGGATATTCAGCAGGTGGTTCGTCAGTCCGGAGGAATGATATATATCACTTCGGATTATGAGGATTCAAATCCACTAATCACACTTGTTAAAGATGTTAATGATTGTTATGTGGCAACCTTCAAGGCTGCCGGAAATATAGCTTCAGGCGAAACTACTGATTTCAATATTGAATATACCACGGATGGCGAAACAAAGACCTTCGAACCTAAGAAGGTTATTGTTGATAAACATATGGCAGATGCTTCGGCACCTGAAGTGAAAGAAATCACTGTTGTAGATGAACATACCTTTAGAATTGATTATTCGGAAGCAGTATCAGACAGTGCTCTGAATGTCAGTCTATATGAAATAATAAATGAGAGAAATGAGAGCATTAAGCCAACAGGAGCGGACTTCGATGTCGATAGCAGTAATTCATCAGTGCTTCTCACAACATCCGAGAAACTCTTAAATGGCAGTTACGAAGTGAAGATTGCCGGTGGATTCACAGATGTTTCCCAGGAGAAGAATGCTGCAGAGCCTTTCTCTAAAACGGTAACATTTACAGCCGGTGAAGATTACCATGAACCGGAAGTGGTTAAGGAAAGCTTCTTCCAGAAATACTGGTATCTGATAATGGCAATCTTCGTTCTTGCAGTTATTATCACACTGGTAATAATCTATGCAACTATCAAGAGTCGAAAAGGACTTGTGGTTGTAGATGACGAAGTTGTATTAGGCGACAGAGTTGAACAGAAGACACATGTTCAGCTGGTGAAGGAAACAGAAGTTGTTCCAGGAGCTCCTGTCAGAACACCGGTACGACAGGGAATAATGATGATCCTGTCCATCAGATCCGGTGGCAAAGTGATTAAGGAAATCAAGAAAGAAATTCAGGGAAGTCTCATAATAGGACGTTCGAATATCTGCGACATATATGTAGACGACCCGCAGATGTCCAAACAGCATTTTGCAATCGAGAGTAAAGGCAATGAAATGTTCATAATGGATCTCGAGAGCAAAAACGGAACTTATCTTAACGGAGTAAGAATAGTCGGTAAACGCAAACTGTCAAAAGAAGACAGAATAAAAGCAGGAAATCTTGATATAGTGATAAGGTGGCAAGCATGAAGAAAAAAATAATTAGAATCTTAATAGCAGCACTTGTAATTGGTGGAACAGCTTATACGGGAACGAGTCATATCAATAACGTTTATGCGGATGATGATCAGGACGTTGTTGAAGAACCTGAAGCTAAGCCGAAGAAAGAGAAGAAAGAGGAGCAACCTGCTCAAAAAAAGCCTGAACAACAGCAGAATACTCAGGTTTGGAAGCCTGCACCGAAGGTGCCTGTTAAGCAGCATACAGAGGACAGCCTTGAAGGATTTGAATCGGACAGAATAGAGCAGATATTAAATACCGGTAAAGAGAGTGATGAAGGATTACCGATATATAAACTGATATTCTTCGGAAACGCTGAGCCGGATAAATATGCTAATATTTCCGTTCAGAATAAATCAAAAACGGTCTCTTCAAATGTAAGTGTTGATAAAATAAACGAGCAAAGTTCAGGTGCCGATTTATATCTTATTCTGAATCCATCAGACACAGTTAATGATGCTTCTTTAAATTCAATAAAAAAGCAGCTTGGTAGTTTTCAGATAAAAGAAGATGACAGTGTCACTTTATATGTATTAAGTGGAAGCGGATACGAAAAAGTAGGAAAATATAAAAGTGGTGATAATGAAGCCTTAAAGTCTGATCTGGATAAGATTGAAAAGGAATCCGGGAATTTGAGTTTTATTAACACTGTTGGAGATATTTGTGAAGAGATAAATAAGAACGATAATTCTTCCGACAGAAGAAAGGTTTTAATACTTCTGTCAGATGGATATGATGCATCTTATAGTAGCAGTAATGATGAGAATGACAGCAAGATTGAGTCTTTGAAAACAAGTAATTATCCTCTGTATATGATTAAATTACTTGGAAATGTTGAAAATGACCAGGACTCTACGGATTATCTGAAACAGATAATTAAGAATGACTTTAGCGGAGGTATCAGTATAGTAAATGATGCTGATTATGAATCCAGTTTGTCAGGTCTTTATTCTAAGATAAACAGTGACTGTTGGTATGTAGAATTTGATTGGCCACAGGGCAAGGCAGAAGCTAGTCAGGATGATGATTATGATATCGGAATCAGTGATAAAAACTATGATGAGTTTTCTACTAAATCATTCTATAACTCAACAGAACAGAATGATAACATAGAAGTTACTTCTGAAGAAGTATCGGAAGAAGAAACAGATACTGATGACGGAACAGAAGCTGTTACATCAGAGGAAACCAAAGAAGAGAAGACAGAAGAGAAAACAGAAACTGAAGAGAGTACAGAGAAGGAAACGACAGAGTCTACCAGTAATGGTGCAGAGAAGCTCATAGATTCTGTAAAGAATAAAGACAAGAATAAGGACTCTGGAAGTATTAAGGATATTTTCTCAAACAATAAGGGACTTATAGCAATTATTGCTGCTGTAGCAGTAATTGTTCTGATAGTAATCATTATTATCAGCAATGCTAAGAGAAGCAAAGAAGCGAGCAGAAGACCATCAAGACCGACTCCAAATAATCAACCTAAGTCTTCCGGTAATGCCGGATCTGTATCAGGTTCACCTCG
>CACZPG010000315.1 GCA_902782965.1 uncultured Lachnospiraceae bacterium | reverse complement strand
TGAAGTAGAACACTCCGTGTATCATCAACAGTACTCTGAGCCACTTATCCGTCTTGTTCTTCGGCTTCACTGAAAGCCCTGTGAAGAAGGTAGAAAGTGCCATTACACCATAGCCCAGCAGGTCGAAGTTGAAGATAAGCCCGAACCTGCCGAATTCTAACAGATTTGCCGCCTGTTCATTCAACTGTTCGTTATTTACCGTAGTCAGCTGTGTAAAATATACAAGCATAATAAACGTGCTGTACACCGCCGCAAGGATCAAACCGATATTCGCTGCGACTTTGCGGTCACCTTCGCACTCGTTATTAAGACCTGCCGTCATCATGATAAATCCTATCGGCAGGATAAGGCAGACAAAGTAGTACCCCATAGAAAAATCGATTATTAGAAATAATGCAAATAGAAATACAGTAACTGTTACGATTGCTGAGCCTACTTTAGATATCATATTGTTTAAATCCATTTACTCTCTCCCCTATATCTATTGATCTGTATATTTATATTGACCTGGATAGTTATATCGATCTGTATATTTACATTGAAGTTCATAAATTCTATGTTTTAATTTCTTAAGAACAAAGAGTGCGTCAAAGACTAATTCCATTTGACGCACTCATTATATAATATTTAATCCAAAACTTTGTAGTGAAAAAAGATACATTTCCGATGTGACTAAAGTCACATTGATTCAAATTTGTCTCTCAAACAAACCACCATTGTGGGTAAAGTTTATGGAATAAAAACCGTCACCTCAGTTACATTATCATTTATCTTCATTCTTATATCACCGCCAAGCTTCCTGACGATATATCTGGCCTCATATAGCCCGATTCCGCTCCCCTGAACATCACTGGAATTAGAACCTCTCCAGTTGCTGTTAAACACGAAAGGAAGCTCACTTTCTGAGAGCGTTACACCATTATCAGCAATAGTGATAAAATGTCCTTCCTCGGTCTTATCCATTTTCAGAACGATTCCTGTTCCGTCACCATACTTTATAGCATTATCCATGAGCTGTCTGATGATTCGGCATACACCGTCCAGATCACTGTTTATCAAAGGGTTTCCTTCCGCCTCCACTTCGAATTTAATCCTGCCGATCTTCAGTCTGTTAGAATACTCTTCTCTTATAAAGTCCTCAATCTCTTTTCTGTAGAAAGGCTTTACTTCAGGATCATATTCAAAAATAGTGGCATTTGCGGTATCCACCGCATGAGTTACTATTCTTTCTATCTCATCGGCATTCTTTTCAATCTTGCCGGCAAGCTCTGCGTCTTTCTCATTTATCTTTCCTTCAGGATCATAGAGTCCTGTAGCGATCGCCTCCGAATAAAGCTTGATGTTGGCAGCCGGAGTTTTGATACCATGAACCAGAACGGTTACAAGCTTCTGATGTTCATCTGATATCCTTCGGATGGTCTTTCTCTCGTTCTCCAAAGTGTCTGAAAGCATGTTCATACTCCAGATATATTTTCCGAAATATTTATCCTTTGTCTCCGGAAGTTTTGCAACATTTCCTCCCTTAGATATCTTATCCGGATAATCCGATATCTTGTTAAATGGCACTATTATTCTTACATAAATATAGATTCCAAAGCATATAACTATGAGTGAAGCTATAATAATAACCATATTCATAAGCAGTATCAATCTGGATAACCCGGATTCATTAAACTTATATTCTGCAAATCCTATCAGAGTTTTATTATATCCATAGATTCCACGGATTAATGAACCGGAACCGCCTATTTCCGAAATCTCCTCTGCTTTAGATGGTTCGTTACTGACCAGCATAGTAACTATCACATCGTTCGGACATTCTTCGGGGCCATATAAATTCTCCCACTCACTCTTTCGTGAATAGAATACTTGTTTTACTATGGCTTCCGAATTGATATACTTTGTATCAACCTGCATGATCTGCTCAGTTATTTCCGTATTAATCCGCCCTACAACTACATTTCTTTCAGTATTCTCTTTTGCAACAAGCTTCCGTCCGCAAATGTTTACCAAGACAGCAAATATTGCGAGGATTAATAATGTCATAAGAAGCCTGCTGATATATCGTTTCATTCCGTTTCTCCAAACTGATAACCAACCTTATATACGGTTTTGATCAGTTTCGGTTCTTTGGGATTATCTTCGATCTTGTCACGAAGCCAGCTCACATATACTCCAAGAGAGGAAAGCTCACTGAAGCAGCTTTCTCCCCAGACATTATTGAAAATAGTTTCCTTACGAAGAGCCTTTCCCCGATTCTTCATCAGATATACAAGCAGATCAAACTCCTTGCCCTTTACATCAATGACCTCATCGCCCTTATATACTTTTCTGGCACTGATATCGACGGTTATTCCTTCTGCCGAAAGAATCTCCTTCTCATCAGCTATTTCGTATGACCTACGCATTAATGCTTTTATCTTGGATGTAAGTACAGGAATTGAAAAAGGTTTATCCACGTAATCATCCGCTCCAATTTCCATTCCGAGGATTTTGCTGTCATCATCAGTCTTTGCACTCATCATAAGAACAGGAAGGTTTCTGCTCTTTCTGATCTCACTCAGAGTTTCGAAACCATCCTTCCCCGGAAGCATAACATCCAGCAGAAGAAGCTTAAAAGTTTCTTTTTCAAGCAGAAGAAGACCATCTTCTGCGCTTGTAGCCCACTGGATGGTCCATCCTTCTTTCTTCAGAAAATCAGCAATCAGCTGACCCAGATCTTCATTATCTTCAATTATAAGGATATCTGTCATATAGTCACCTTTTCTCCAACATCTCATTCACTAACATTATAACGTATAAACATAATTTCAGTATGAAAATTTTTTATCAGCCAACTGCTTTTCTGAATTGCTCATTTTTCTATCTCAAAAGACTTAGAAATTACCGATATCTGTAAACACCACATCATCTGTTGGTCCGCTTACAGGAGTAAATGCTACCTGCACTTTTCCGGTATGGTAATCTACGATTATCATCTGTGCTGTTCCTGTATTTCTTACATTTGTTACACCGGCTTCACCTTTTTCCACGCCTTGATTAACCTTTTCCTGAGTAAGCACAGTCTTCAGTTCACCTACAGTAAACTTGTCTTCAGAACCTACCCATTCATTATATTTATTCCATCTAACTGCATTACCATCCTGATAAAGAAAATCCTGATTTCCTTCTGTGGCAAATGAATTAACAACACACAGACTGTCCGGATTATCCCAGGTAAGTCCCTTCAGTAGTGGAGTCTTATTATCACGAAGTATGGAATATCCCATACCCTTCTCCTGAAGCTGGCTTACTGCATCCTCAGCGCAGTAGCTGGAATTCTCATCTGAGATTATAAGGTTATGGCTCCAGGTGTAGTCTGCACTATTTCCTACCATGAAATCTCCAACTTCTTTAGCTGTATCAAACTCTTCCAGAGCATATCTGAGATCGTAGGTATAGCATTTTCTATCCTTATAGATATAGTTTTCTCTAATGGTTCCCACATCAAGGATAGCCGCAAAGACTCCGTCATCATTTATTGCAGAAACAATACTTTCAAATCCTAAAAATGAAATACCTGTATAAGATCTGTTTCCTTTCTTAGCATGAATGACACTATGCACTTCACACATCTGACCATCAGTTCCCAGATTCCAATCCAGTAGACGAACTGTAACTCTGTCTCCCGTTTCCATCTTATCTCCCCAAAGAGAAAGGGCTGAGCAGGCTGTTCCCCGAAGAGCTTCAGGAATAAAGCTAAATGTTACTGCTTCTTCGTAACTGATATGACCATCTTCCTTATATCCATGAACTCCACCTGAAATAGCCTCCGCATATGCATCCAGCTCTTTCCAGTAGTCAGATAATCTCTCATCTTCCTCTACAGTCTTAGCAAGGTATGAAACCCTGTCCCATACAGGATCAAAATCATCCACAAGTGCCGGAAATCCCCAGTAGATATTTTCGTAAATATATGGCTCCATTACTTCATGAATTTCAGGATAAGCTTCAAGAACCTCCTGGGCGAAGGCTGTTCCTACTTCCTCAGGACTATGATTCTCATAATCAAGAGTTACATCATAGTAATGCTCCATCTTCTTTATAACACAGGCTCCATTCTGTGAAGAATACTCACCTAACGCCTTATCACTTATTCCATCATCCTCGTATTTTTTAGGTTCATCAACATAGGTATTGGAAACAGGAGTCAGGCTGCTTTCTACAGATTCCGGAAATGTAAAATCAGCATAGGTTTCCGACTTTCCACATCCACCGGATGCTGCTGCAAAAAGAAGAGCCATTGCAGATACAGCAATTCTTTTTGATACTAATATTTTATTTCTTAAATTTTTATTTATCATTTCATTTTCTCCTGAATGTCGCTTTACCAATCCTTTTCCTGCAACCAGTTACGAAGTTTTCTCTCACGCACAGTGATATCCTCTTCTGACTCCATCTTTCCGAGCACCAGTTCGCCCTGGATATTTCCGTCTACAAGGTAGATCACTCTCTCACTACAGCTGGCAACCTTCTCACTGTGAGTTACCATCATGATTGATGTACCTTCTTTGTTAGCATTTACAAGCTCTCTTATTACTTCCATAGAAGCCTTCTGATTAAGGGCTCCTGTTGGTTCATCTGCAAATACCATCTTAGGACTATTGATGAGCGATCTGCAAAGACAGGCTCTCTGCAGCTGTCCTCCTGATACCTCTGTAATAAATCTGTCCGCTGTATCGATGATACCAAGTCTTCTCATAAGAGCCTCCGCATCTTTATTAACCTCAGTTCTTGGCTTCTGTTTAGACTGATATCCGGGAAGTATTATATTATCTAAGATATTCAACTTTTTCATCATATACATCTGCTGAAATATGAAGCCCATCTTATTAAGTCGAACCTTTGCCATAGCCTTCCTGTCCAGCTTCGAAATATCTTCTCCGTCAAATGTAACATTACCTGAAGTCATACTGTCCATACCACTTACTGTATAAAGCAGAGTTGACTTACCGGAACCGGAAGGTCCCATTATAGATACAAACTCTCCCTCTTCCATACTGAAGTTAACATTCTGAAGAACATTGTTACTATATTCATCTATTACATAGGTCTTACACAGATCCTTTACCTCTAAAACCTTATTACTCATTTCTAATCCTCCATATTTCGATATTTCTGATCTTTCTTGTCACGAGTATCATAACTACAGTTATAAATAATGTTATAAATATCGTCCATATTATTGAAAGAACCAGGCCACCTGTAAATACAAATCCCGTAAGTCCCAACATCGCATTAAATAATAATCCGATAGCTCGTGATATAAGTGTCGGAGTAAACAGCAGCGAGATTACCATAGCTACTACAAACAGTATCATCATCCTTAAGAACTGCCATCTCTTTGTGGTTTTTTCATCTACTCCGGTGCTCATAAGGAGCGCTATCTCAGATTCTTCATCTTTCATAAATACTGTCTGATACATTACAACCAGAAATCCCAGAACTCCCGTAACAACTACAAACATCATATTTCGTAAAAATGAGAACATTACATCGTATATTCCAAGAAATGCAGAGATCATCTCTTCATCAGTCATCATCTGTCCCGGGAATAGTTTATCAAGCTTTTCATACTCGGCCTGCTTCTCTGACTCCGGCACATCCAGAGTAAAGCCAATTGCATTCCAACCTTCAGATACAGCATCTTTAAATTCTTCCGACATAATCACATCTCTATCATTAAAGGCTGAAAGCCTGTCAACGAATCCTGTTACCACAAATTCATCCTGTGCCAGTTCAAAAGATAAACGATCTGAGGAGTATTTATTATATTCTATTACGACCTTATCACCTATATCCACGCCATGGGTACTGGCTGTGTAATAATCCATAAGTATTTCGTTTTGAAGCTTCGGATATTGTCCACCATCTCTTATAACCATCCCCTCCGGATTAAAATTAAAGGTCATTAATATGGTTTCTGTTTCATTACCAAAAATCATTTTTGCATTCTGTCTATCAGACAATTCCATGGTTGCAGAAATATCATTTTGTTCCAAAATGTTTTTAAAATTTCTGTCCAGAATATCAGATCTATTAGTTCCACTGGTAAGCTCTTCAAATGTTTTATTGTCCAGATTTGGAACAGCCTCCAGCTTCTTCCAGGTATAAAATTTATATAGGAAGTCAGGATTGATAACCGTATCTCTAACCTGTATATTTATAAGAACTACACTGCTACCTATGGCAAATGCTATAAACAGAAGTATGTATCTCTTAAAATTCCCAAATATATCCGTTAGTGCCAGAAACAGCGGAAGTGACATTTTACTTCTCTTACTTAAACTGAAACGGTCACTATGCTTAATCCTTTCCTGTCTTGCTTCACCATGAAGTACATCCATAACTGATATTTTATTGATTCTTCTCATAGAAAGCAGGATAAATAGGATTACAAGTCCAACAATAAATACTGCAGATAAAGCAGCTACAACATAGTCTATGGCTCCCAAGGAGTAGGATATGTTGTAATAGAATCTTCCTATCAGAGCATTTCCTGCTACTGCTCCAAGAAATAGTCCTACGATTCCACCAACAATCGAAAATGCTATATATTTTGCTGCCACAAGCCATCTGAAAGAAACTGAATCAGTACCCAGAGCCTTCATTATTCCCAGTTCTCGTTCTTCCTTCTTAATGACTGATCTGATTGTAAATCTAATAGTAAAAAGGATAATAAGAATCATAAACACACTGGTTATAATCATGAAAAATGTTATGAGTACCGAAACAAGTGCGGCATTACTAGTTATATGTCCATCTGACAAAGCATTTCTGAAATAATCTTTATATTTTACATCCTTTGAAAACTCTGTATTCAGGATTTTTCGGTCATTTTCAGAGTATCCCTCATTGGCAACAAATCCTGTAATACCTAACTTCTGCGGACATTCAGTGCTAAGAACTTCATAATCTTCATCTGATAGAATGAATCTGAATAAAAAATCATGAAACGGATCTCTTGAAACTACAGATATAGTAAACTTATACTGTTTTCCAGAAACTGCAGTAATATATATCTCATCCCCCACCTTCAGTCCGGTCTGTATAGAAAAGGCATATGGGATAGCCATCTCTCCACTACTTATTGAAAACGGCTTATTATTCTGATCATAAACCAGATTTCTACTCCTCGGCTGCTTCATAAACACATACGATTTGCTTCCTGAATTTTGGTTCAAAAAGTCATAATCTATGTTCTCATAGTATATATTTGTATAATCGACTACTATACCTTCATCATGTTCAATTTCTGCCTTCGGGAACTTCGCCAGTATAATATCCTCCATAGACTTTTGCTGTCCCTCAGCATCATCTAACAGTTTGTCATAAATAGCTACCGAATCATAAGGCTTACATCTCTCCTGAGAAACCTTCACGCCTCTGATATTTGCAAACATCAGGAGCGCACTGGCCGCCACCAGAGCAGACACCATTACCATGAAAAGAAGTATGATGACATTCAGTCCCTTACTCTCTTTTAAATCTTTTTTTATCATCCTGAAAAACATGATTTGTTCTCCTTATTTATCTGTCTTCTGATAACCTTTTAGTTACCTCTTTGCTCCGAGCTTGTACATAATATAATACACCACTTTTTAAAAAGTCCTTAAAATCCCAAAAATTTTTTCAAAATAGTAAAAGAACATCTTCAAGGAAGATGTTCTTTTATGATTCATAATTGGTCCAATTTGGGTAAACTGAAATTCTCACATATATGCACCAATATCAAAGAGACAATAATTAGCACTATAGTTGCTATGGTGCTTGCCATATAACTTCCGTAAATGTCATATCTGATTGATTCCGGCACTGCGTTAACTATCATATGAAAAAGTGCACACAGCCAGATGCTTCCTGTTACCTTTCGAATCGTT
>CACZPG010000314.1 GCA_902782965.1 uncultured Lachnospiraceae bacterium | reverse complement strand
GAAGGAAATGATTACTATAGAAATCACCAGTATAAGTACTGCAAATATAAGTATAATTGCTATTACGATCATTGGAAGGAACTGTGATCCACCTCTCATCATCTGCCAGTTCATAAGCAGATAAGTTGTATAGTTCTTTTCAGGATTACTCTTTGCTATATCTACTATTTCATCCTTGTAAGCATTTCCGATTTTCTTCTCTATATCATCAGTTTTTATAGTACCGTCTTCAAGTCTTTTCTCGTCAACTCTTCCCTTATGTGCCATGTATGATACTGCAAAGCTTGCCTGATCCTTTTCAAATGTTTCATACATTTCCTGTGAAATCATCACGCTGTATGCAGTGATATTCATGGTTGAACAGAAATATGGATCTTCAATATATCCAGCTACATTAAATTCATATACATCATCATCAAACTGAAGCTCTATTATATCGCCTTCTTTAAAGGTTGTATGAAGGTTAAATGGAAGTAATATGTCATTCTTCTTACACTCACTTACAGGTCTTTTCACATTCATTATAGTCTCTTCTTCATCGAAGCTGTGTGTAAGGAACCAATAGTCCATAAATTCCTTGTCACCCTTCTTCCTGTACTTACAGTGAATACTCAGAAGTGGAGTCTGCTCGTAGGATGTGATTTCTTCCTGATCCTTAAAAACCTTCTCCGCTGCCTCTGTTTCCTCGTCACTATCGCCACAGTAAAGAATTACGTGACCACCATTTATATCTGCAAAGGTATTATCCAGGACGTGCCCAACTCCTGTTATAGCTGAAGCACAGTCAAAGATGAGGAAGGCTGCCAGGAAGGTGAGGATGAGAAATGTGATCATGTCACCCTTCTGTTTTTTCATATTATCTTTTGCGATTTTGAATAATTTATACATTTTTTTATTCTCCTTGGACGCACGCATCTGGCAGAAGACTTTTCTCGGTCTCGAAAAGTATTTGCAGATGCAGTATATATGGCACAGACCCGCAATGGTCTCAAAAACATTTGTCAGATTCAAGGCTGTTTTTCTATAAAACCTGGACCATATAGTATTTTATATCTTATTTACCAGCCCATCTCCTGGAGGAAGTCTTTTAGTTTTCTGTGTCTTTCCAGTGCTTCGGCTTGGTGGGGATTGGTTTCATCTTTGTAATCTCCTACGTATGGGCCGAGGTCACATTCATCTGAGATAACTCCGTCAGCCAGGTAGATGATTCGATTTCCTCTTTCGGCTGCTTTTACTGTGTGTGTTACCATCACTATGCTCTGTCCCTGATTGTTCAGCTCTGTCATGATATCCAGAACGTTGATGGTGTTCTGTGAATTAAGAGCACCGGTAGGCTCGTCTGCGAAGAGTACTTCTGGCTGATTGATCACGCCTCTTACTACTGCTACTCTCTGCTGCATACCACCGGATAACTGTGTCGGGAATTTCTTCCAGTCTGAATTAGTGATTTCAACTTTTTCCAGGAGGTTCTTTGCTCTGGCTGCAAGTTCTTTTCGATCCTTAGTTTTCAGCAGTCCGCTTACCATCACATTATCCAGAGCGCTCATTGAATCATTCAGATAATTCTGTTGGAAGACGAAGCCTGCATGGTTTCTTCTGAAAAGTGCCAGCTTGTCGTTACTGAATTTTGATATTTCTATTCCGTCTCCATCAGATGATTTCTTCGATCTCAATTTCTTATTATCTTCATCTACGAAATATGTGATTGTTCCCAGTGAAGGTCTGTCCATTCCTGAAAGTGCATACAGAAGTGTACTCTTTCCTGATCCGGAGTTTCCCATTACTACTGTGAAGTCGCCTTTATATATACTGAGGTTCAGATTCTTCAGCACATGCTGCTGAACTGTCTCGTTTGAAAATGTCTTTGATAAATCCTTTGCTGTAAGAATTGCTTCGTTTCTCATCTTAACCACCTTTTCTTTCTTATTTAGCGGAGCGATTTTTCTTTGTAGGAAACTCAGGCTATAAAGAAAAACTTCCGAATCATTTGTTGTTGATGTTAATATACAACAAACGATAACGGAAGTCTTAATCTGATTCTTCTCTATTTCTTAATTGATTCTTAAATGAGTTTATTAATCACTGTCGGAGTGTGCGGCGGCTGGTTATCAGTTCTACTCTGATATATCTACATCCAGGGTCGCGAATATATCATATTCCGGATAAATCTCCTTCAATTCATCCACAACCTTCTGATATATTTCTTCTCTGTTCTTATAATCGTAATCGATTATAATATCGAAACGATAATTCATTGCCTCTTCATCCAGATAGAAACCATGAATCTGAAGAACCTCTTTATAATTGGACGCTACTGCCTTGATCTTGTTTTCTATCTCTACAGATTTTGGATTGCTTACATTTCTGGAATACACAGATACACCGGTCATTATAACTCCTGTTTCTTTTCCAATCCTTGCTGCTATTTCTCTTTCCAGCTTATCCAGTTCCTTTACAGTCATATTCTCCGGTACTTCTATATGGACAGACCCTATCAGCCTCTCAGGTCCATAATTGTGGATTACCAGATCATAGGCTCCACTGACTTCCGGAAATGATACGATAATTTCCTTCACCTTAATTGCGATGTCCGAATCCACTCTCTCTCCCAGAATTTCACTGACGGTTTCTCTGATCATATCAAAACCGGACTTTATGATAATCGCCGAAATGATAACTCCCAGATAGCTTTCCAGACTGAGGCCGGAAATAATAAATACTATAGCTGCAAATACGGTTGCCGCTGAAATGATTGCATCAAACAACGCATCCTTTCCCGAAGCAATAAGGGTATCCGAGTCTACTTTTCTCCCCTTTCCCTGAACATATGTACCCAGTCCGATCTTCACAAATACTGCCACTACTATTATAAGAAGTCCGACCTTTGTATACTGTGGAGTAACCGGATGGATTATTTTCTTAATCGATTCTATCAGCGAAGTAAAACCTGCATACAGAATTATTATAGCAATAGCAAGGGTTGTCAGATACTCAACTCTTCCATGCCCCAGAGGATGTTTCTTATCCGGCGCCTTACCTGCTATCTTGGTTCCCACAATTGTGATAATAGAAGATAATGCATCGCTCAGATTGTTAACAGCATCCAGCACAATTGCAACAGAATTTGCGAGAAGTCCTACTCCGGCCTTGAAGCCGGCAAGGAAAAGATTCGCAATTATACCTATTATACTTGTCTTTATTATTATTTGTTCTCTGTTCTTAGTTTTTTCCATATATATAACCTAATACTTCTCCAGAATCGGGGCAAGCCCGTCGTGATTATTATCCATCTCAGTTACTATATCTGCCACAGCCTTTACATTTGCCGGAGCATTTATCATT
>CACZPG010000313.1 GCA_902782965.1 uncultured Lachnospiraceae bacterium | reverse complement strand
AGGCTATACAGATACTCAGTCAGTGTTTCCCGGAAAGTGAATCCAGGGATACTCTTCTGGAGCTTATTCTCGGTATGATAAACCGGGAGAAATAATTAATTGTTTTAGTTAACGGTTAAGTTAAACAGGGGACTTAATTTTGAAATTTCTTGATAAGATAGATAAAGAAAATGATATAAAAAAGATAGATTCGGCCGATCTGCCAGCTCTCGCCGGTGAGATAAGGCAGTTCCTGCTTGAAAATGTAAGCAAGACCGGAGGACATCTTGCATCCAATCTGGGAGCAGTCGAGCTTACAATGGCTCTCCACAGATGCATGAATCTTCCGGAGGATAAGATCATCTTCGATGTAGGACATCAATCTTATACTCATAAGATTCTTACAGGCAGAAAGAATGAATTCTATAAGTTAAGACAATTCGGAGGGATGAGCGGTTTCCCGAAGGCATCAGAGTCAGATACGGATGCCTTTAATACAGGACACAGCTCGACCTCTGTTTCTGCTGCTCTGGGACTTGCAAAGGCCAGAGATCTGAAGGGAACAGATGAGAAGATAGCAGTTGTAATCGGTGATGGTTCCATGACCGGAGGAATGGTATTTGAGGCACTTGACCAGCTGTCGCTTCTCAAGTCCAGCTTCCTGATAGTACTCAATGATAATGAAATGTCCATTTCCCATAATGTAGGCGGACTGTCCAGCAGTCTCAGCCGTTTCCGTGTGGGAAAATCCTATAATGAACTTAAATCAAATGTAGAGAATGCTCTTCTTGATATTCCGAGTGTTGGTCTGAAGATGGCCAAGGGTATCAAGAAATCCAAGGATTCCCTGAAGAATCTGCTGGTTCCCGGAACCATATTCGGTGATATGGGACTTACCTATGTAGGACCGATTGATGGTCATGATATACCAAGCATGGTGGAGATTTTTGAGGATGCATTTGCCCTTAACAGACCGGTCATAGTCCATGTGAAGACTGTAAAAGGTAAGGGTTATAAGATTGCAGAAAGATATCCTGAACACTTTCATGGTCTCGGACCTTTTGATCCGGAAACCGGACATGCATTATATCCCAAGAAAGCACCAAGCTATACTGATATATTTTCAAGAAAGCTTCTGAGTATAGGAAATAAGAATAAGGATGTAGTTGCAATTACAGCAGCGATGTCCCGTGGAACGGGAGTGAGAGCCTTCCAGAAAGCCTTTCCGGAGAGAGCATTTGATGTAGGAATAGCTGAACAGCATGCTCTTACATTTGCTGCCGGACTTGCCAAGGGAGGGATGATACCTTTTGTGGCAATATACAGTTCCTTCCTTCAGAGAGGCTATGATCAGCTTCTCCATGATGTATGTCTTCAGAAGCTGCATGTGATAGTAATGATAGACCGTTCCGGAATAGTCGGAGAGGATGGCGAAACGCATAACGGAATATATGATACAGCCTACCTTAGAAGTATTCCTAATCTTACAATAATAGCACCTAAAGGGGCTAAGGAACTTGAGGAGGCTATGGACTTCGCTATTGAGTATGATGGACCTGTAGCAATCAAGTATCCTAAGGGCGCGGCTTATACCGGGCTGGATGAAGTTAATCAGAAATTCATTGAAGGCCGTTCCGAAGTGGTGAATTTCAGCACCCAGGTGGGAGAGGTTCATCTAAAGAAGCTTGCGATTATTGCAGTCGGAAATATGGTTAAGACAGCCGTAAATGTAAGAGACAGGATTAAAGAGAATTATAATTATGAACCTGAGGTCATTAATCTCAGATTCATTAATCCCCTTGATATAGAGAGAATCCGCGAGACTATCAGAGATTTTGATGTGATAGCAGTTATGGAGGAATCCGTAAAGAGAGGCAGCATTGGTGAAGCGGTAGGCTACGAGATGGCTCAGCTTGGCATTCAGACTGTTGAGAATCAGGAAGAAAAGAGTGGCCTGAATACAGAAGCTGATAAGAAAGAAGAGACTACCAGACTTCTGCATTTCTGTATCGAAGAAGAAACAGTCCAGCATGGTAGTGTGTCAAGATTAAAAGAGGCTCTCGGCCTTGACGAGGACAGCATATATAATAAGATCATTTCTGTGATAGATGTGAAATGATTTCAGCAATTGATAGAGAATTATTCCAACAATAAATGAGATATGATCTTCATTACAGGTTTTATAGATAGAAACTGATAATAACAGATAATAACAGAGTGAATTATCATGGCTAAGAAAAGATTAGATGTGCTTCTGGTTGAGAAGGGACTGGCTGAGTCCAGAGAAAAGGCTAAAGCCATTATAATGTCCGGCATCGTTTATGTGGATGGCGAGAAGGAAGACAAGGCAGGAAGTACATTTTCAGAAGAAGTTCAGATAGAAGTACGTGGCAAGACACTTAAATATGTCAGCAGAGGAGGCCTTAAGCT
>CACZPG010000312.1 GCA_902782965.1 uncultured Lachnospiraceae bacterium | reverse complement strand
TATTATCCGGATAAAGAATATAAATCACTCTACATAGAAGGTTCAAATGATAGTACGAGTGAACCTATAGAGATTGAAAATGCCTGTTCCAAGAGTGTTGATCAGGTTAAGGAGGAGGCATCAAAATTCCTGAAGGATAAGCTGAATATCAGTAGTTCGATCAATAAAATAACTACTGATTCTATGACCTATAATTATTTGGGGGATAATATAGCCGGTTATGAATTCTCTTCTTATGAATACAAGGATGAGGGTGCATCAATATTATCTTTCACAGATTCCGATTATTTAAGCGCTATCATAAGTGGAGGTCATGGCGGAAAGGGTGCCGGATATCAGGTTCTTGCATTGCAGCAGGATCTATTCACTGAAAGTGAAGAAACGGATATATATTCGTTTATAACAAAAAATAAGTATGGCGATGAAGCTTCAAAAGAAGAAGTAAATTTTGATGTGGATGGTTATGCGGTCTATCTTGAAAGCAGCATTCATTCATTAAATCAGGATTTAAAAGATCCTCAAAATATAACCTTTTCATTTTCAATTTCAAATATTGGAAGAATAAAGGTTACAAGCAAGGGGATATATGGGGTTGATCTGACCCTGTATGAAGAACCATTAGATATTGAAGAGAATGTCAAACTTCTGAAATTCGATCAGATAAAGGATTGTTTCAGAGAACAGATAGGTAGTAAGGAGTCAATTTATTCGGTATTTGAGGGTACGGATAAACTATCAATTAACTCAATGCAGCTGACCTACTATCCTTATACAGCTGATCGGGAAAGCGAAGAATTCTCATATATTCCAGCCTGGGAGTTTTTGGTATTTGCTAATAATACATATGGTGTTGTATATATAAATGCTATGGATGGCACTATGCTGGAGCCGGAAAATATGAGATGATGTCTCCGAAGGAGACAATAGAGCACGAAGTGCGGATTTTCCGAATGAGATTGAGGAACAGTAATATAAGAAAAATAGGGGAGGGGTAGCAATGATAGGACAAATCCTAGACAAAATTGATAGTGTGATGTATTACCCGATACTGATTATTGTAATGGCATTGGCGGGGATATATTTTACAGTGCTGACTAAGGGGGTTCAGATAAGACTGTTTCCGGAGTCTATCAGACTTCTGAAGGAACCTCCGGCAGATAAGAAAAACGTATCTTCACTTCAGGCGATGCTTGTTTCCACTGCTTCCCGTGTCGGAACAGGAAATATAGTGGGTGTATCTACGGCAATCTGCCTGGGCGGTCCGGGTGCCTGCTTCTGGATGTGGATAATGTGTATAATAGGAGCATCCTCTGCCTTTGTAGAGAGTACACTTGCTCAGATTTTCAAGAAAAAGAATTCTGATGGAGAGTGCTATGGTGGACCTGCATATTATATAGAGAGAGCTCTTCATGCTCCTATACTTGCAGCTATCTTCTGTGTATTTCTTATAGCGACCTATGCGGTGGGATTTAATCTTCTCTGCTCCTACAATCTTCAGTCTACATTTGAAGCATATTCTTTCTATAATGCGAAAACTACTCCGATTATTGTGGGTAGTATTCTTGCGGTACTGACAGGCTACTGTCTGCTGGGTGGTGGCAAGCGAATCGTAAAGCTTACAAGTCTGATCGTTCCGGTTATGGGAGTTGCTTATGTTCTTATCTCTCTGGTGGTTATTCTGAGAAATATAACAAGCATTCCATCCATGTTCGGAATGATATTCAAGGATGCCTTTGATTTCAAGGCAATCTTCGGAGGAATGGCCGGCTCCTGCCTGATTTACGGTGTGAAGAGAGGTCTCTATTCTAATGAGGCCGGTGTAGGTTCTGCACCTAATGCTTCAGCATCTGCGAAGGTAAGTCACCCGGCAAAGCAGGGACTGGTTCAGACCCTGTCGGTATACATAGATACATTGCTTCTGTGTACAGCAACAGCATTAATGTGTCTCTCCAGTGGAGTAGAGAGAAATGAGGCTGTATCCGGAGCACCATATGTACAGAAGGCTATTTCAACAGTATTTGGTGTAGCAGGTCCTACATTTATCACTGTTGCAATGGTACTGTTTGCATTTACCACCCTGCTTGGAAATCTGTATTATGTGGATAATGCACTTATTTTCCTGAATCATAAGAAGCAGCCGTCGCAACTCTTTATGAGATGCTTTCATATAGGATGCTCAGTGGTGGTACTTCTCGGAGCTGTAATTCCGATGAATGCAGCCTGGGCAGCGGCAGACATAACCATGGGAGGAATGACACTTATTAATCTTCCTTCATGTATGCTTCTGGGAAAAATTGCTATTGATACATTGAAGGATTATGAGAAACAGAAGAAGGAAGGAAAGAATCCTGTTTTTGTCGCAGAAAATATAGGGCTCAACAAGGATGAACTTGACTTCTGGAAATAAGATATAGGGAGGAAGCTAATATGAAGACACTTATTGTAATAGATATGCAGAATGATTTCATAGATGGAAGTCTCGGAACTTCTGAGGCAGTTGATATAGTTGAAAATGTTAAGAACAAGATACAGGAATATTCAAAGCGTGGTGATGAGATCATATTTACCAGAGATACTCACCATGAGGATTATATGGAGACAAATGAAGGAAAGCATCTTCCGGTAGTTCATTGTATCGAAGGAACAGAAGGCTGGCAGATCAGAGAAGGTCTCTATGTTGAAGGAGCAGCTATTATCGATAAGCCGTCATTCGGATATACCGGCTGGGGAGAGTTTGCATTTGAAGAGGTTGAACTCATCGGTCTCTGCACAGATATCTGTGTGGTATCAAATGCCCTTATTCTCAAAGCGCAGTTTCCTGAGATTAAGGTCAGTGTGGACAGCAGCTGCTGTGCAGGAGTAACTCCGGAGAGTCATGAGGCAGCACTGACGACAATGAAAATGTGCCAGGTGGAAGTGGTATAATTTGACTGGTAATTTCAAGGTTACTATTCACGGATGACTCAAAACACATTCTTAAGTCCGCATCGTAAAACACTTAAAAAAATACACAAATTATACTAGCAGTATACTGACAAAATGAGGAAAATATGGTATATTATATATGTTGGGAGATAGCAGAGAAGCTCTGTTAATGCCACATATCAGGTAATAAAAATGCATTATATTTTTATATGATAATGCAGGAAAGGAAATGAAATGTTCGCGCCGTTATTTACAAAAGAACTAAATAGAAATATCGGGACAGCACTGCGTGATTCGTTTAAGCAGAGCTTTGATTTTGCGTGCGAATATGTGATAAGTGGCTATAAATATAGTGGGAAGAAACGGCGAAAATAGGATCGTTTTGTATGAATACATTGTTTAGAAGCCGCTTATCCCATAAGAGAGATAAGCGGCTGTTTTCGTTAATTAGGAGCTTCAGAAGAAGCCTCGGCAGGAGCTTCAGTATAACGATGGGGGATGGCCGTCAGAGGATGGTAACGAACAGTTTTAATTTGTTGAAGAGGAGGAGAAAGATGAATATGATTCCAATGATAGATATGACTGGTACAGGCAGAAATATTACTGTACTTCGTAAGAGAGCAGGTCTGACAGTTGCAGATCTGCAGGGAATATTCGGATTTGCAACACCACAGGCCATTTACAAGTGGCAGAGAGGTGTGGCACTTCCAACAATTGACAACCTGGTTGTACTTGCGCAGGTCTTCGGTGTGACGATGGATGAAATCATTGCGACACAGTATGAAGACGACGTACGCAAGTCAGCGTGAGATATCATGAGATATCAAAAAACAAACTGTAAGCAGTGTTTTGAGGTATCTCATATACAGTGAATCATTGACAGCTAAGTACATTTACTTCATTCCTTTCCACGGTGGGTGTCGCGGGTTCGAGTCCCGCCAGCTTCTTCGGAGGTTGTAGCTCAGTGGTAGAGCACCAGAATAATGTGCTGATATCGTCAATAAAAACACAGCTATTGCCACTTACTTCTTATTGCCTGGTAAACGGCAGGTTCGAATCCTGTAAACAGTGGCAAGATATTTAGTGTATATGCTTGATCATGAAATCAGAAAGACAGACAGCTAGTCGGATTTACTTCATTTCTAGCATGTATCAATGATTTAATCATTGATGTTGCATTTTTATAATCCGGCAATATGATCAGCGTCTTTCTATCTCATGATCCGGCATATAGAAAGTGAGGAAATATGAATACTTTATATAAGAATTATCTATTTAATAAGCATTACCTGATAGCAGAGAATACTGCAGAAGCTAAAGAGAATCATTTTGAGATTCTCTTCACTCTTGCAAATCTTTTCAATATCAGAGTAACAGAGGGTGAGAAGCTTGTTACCCGTGACATGATCAGATATGTATCTGAGCAGCTGGGTGAAAATGTACCGGAGCCTTTCTACAGAGGTTTTCCTGATACAGTAAGAGAGCTCACAGCTGATCAGCTGCTTTTCGATCAGCTGGTACATTATACAGTAACCTATGGCTTTGGAAACTTTTCCGAGGCAGGACATTCTCTTTTCGAAGAGCAGTTTGAAAGAACTGCATTTAAGGAGAATGCGGATATCAGAGAATTCGCTGTTATTACTGAGGAGGACGCAGTGGCTGTTCTTGGTGAGATAGTCTCTGACCTGCTGGCAGGTACCAGACCACTCAGTGATGATCAGTTTGGACTGGTGGAATCATTTATCATTGATTATGATTTCACAGTAGAAGATATAGCTTCAAAGAATACATGTATCAAGCTTCTGATGGATACTCGTAATCTGAGATTTGCAGAATATATTTCCATGTCTGATGTAATCAGACTTGTGGATGAGATAAACTTTCAGGAGTATAGTAATACAAACATAAAGAAGCTGAATCTGAAGAACCAGGACAGAAAGTTTATCACAAAGGTGATAGATCAGATGTTCCTGTCCGGAAGATGTGATATCAGAAACTGCTTTGAGAAGAAGAAGCTGTGGAATGGTCTGCTTCATCACATTCATTACACTGCAAAGACTCCCGAGGCCAGAAGCTTTGTAGATGCCATAAGAGGTAACGGAAATAATTCTGTTTATTCAGAGTTCGAAAGAGCTATGGCTGAGAAGAATATCAAGGCCGCAGTGGATGCGCTTAAGTCCGGTAAGGGTTCAGCAGCTGTGCTTAGAAATCTGAATTACATCATAAGCAGATGCGAGTCTCTGGAGGATATGCAGTACATACTTAACTGCATGGAAACTAAGAATGTTATAGTTCTGCTCCAACTGCTTATCCAGTATTCACAGCATAGAAATGGAGGCACTGCAAGAAGCTTTAAGTTCACAAAGTATAACAAGCTGAGGGTACATACCGAGACCAAGGAGGAGCAGGCGAAGAGAAAGTCCTTCATTACTGAGGGCCAGGCCAATATGCTTGCTTCAGGTGTTTTGGCTAATCTGAAGACTGTGCTGAAGGAAAGATTGGGTAAGGTATATATCGATCCGGACATGGCCAACTATGCACTTCCACTTCAGGAGAATACTTCCCAGGGTGGTTTTGGAGTACTTACCTGTGGTTCAAGAATCCATATACCTGAGACGAAGAAGCTTCGTGCTTTCACCTATTGGGAGAAGGTTAACGATATCGACCTTTCGGTATTTGGAATAGATGATGATGGAAACAGAACTGAGTTCTCATGGAGAACCATGGCAGGAAAGCAGTCAGGCGCCATCACCTACTCAGGTGACGAGACCAGCGGTTACAATGGTGGCTCAGAGTACTTCGATATCGATATGGATAAGTTCAGAGAAATGTATCCAAAGGTGCACTACATGATATTCTGTGACAATGTCTATTCACGTGTGCCTTTTGACAAGTGTTTCTGTAAGGCCGGTTACATGACCAGAGACCTGGAGGACTCCGGAGAAGTGTACGAGCCTAAGACAGTTAAGTCAGCCTTCATGGTTAATGCGGACAGCACCTTTGCATATCTGTTTGGACTGGATCTAAGGACAAATGATTTCATCTGGCTGAACAAGGCAAGGAACAGTTCAGTAACGGTAGCAGGCACAACCGACATGAACTTCCTGATAGATTATTTCCACGTGACTGACATAATAAATGTAGCCTCCTTCTTTGAGATGATGGCAACCGAAGTGGTAACTGATATATCAGAAGCTGAGGTAGTCGTAACAGACAAGGAAGTTGAGTGTGCAGAAGATGTGACAGTCATAAGAGAGTATGATGTGGAGAAGCTGATGAAGCTGATGAATCAGTAGAAATGATGAGGGACTCGGTTCATGAAGAACCGGGTCCCGTTTTTTCAAATAATTGTTCTACACTACAATTGAGAGCTTTACTAAGCATGTAGACGGTAGATAATTTAGCGTTATTGATATCCCGCTGCCTTTGTTCAAAAAGCTGGATCTGTCTGAGCGGGACACCCGATTCCCGGGATAATTCAGATTGAGACAGTCCCATTAAGTGCCTATACATAGAAAGTCGGGTGGCAGTATTCTTATTTCTGATTTCCTGAGTGAATACATTGAAACTTTGAGTGATATCCATTTCATGATATAGCTTGTACATATCCAGGATGGAAGAGGCAGGAATAGCATCATATATGGTGGAAAAGCTTTCATTGCTATACCATTGATAATATGCACTGATATACCCAACCCAGTATTCCGGGGATTTATCCAAATACATTACCAATTCCTTATCTACAGTTTCCAAATCTAAAATCTTGAGTACCAGTTCGCAACCGGTCATACCGGCGACATAGGTTGGATTTCCTATGGCAAACTGTTTAGAAATATAAGAAATTGTGAATCTGTCTGCAAATTCATCTATATTCATTTCCAGGGTATTACATGCCCAGTCAAATGCATCACCTAATATTCTGGTGGCATCATCTATATATAAATCTGAATAAGCTGTAATCATAATCACACCTGATTCTTTAACCTTTCATCACCTGATATGATATTCAATCTCATGATATCAATCATAAAAATATCATTTATGGAATCATTAGAGGAACGGGTGTTCCTGTAAGCGCGTCTGGCGGATTTATCGCGTTCGTTTTTCTTTGAATAATATATGTTCGCTTCAGCTTTTTCATAGCCGGTATACGTTATGTGCTCAAAGGCTTTTTTACTTATAAGTACAACTTGTTCTCCCAACTTTCCAAGAGACATAGCTTCAGTTAGTTTTCGGAGAGATATGGTTCCAGACACAAAATCCTGAGCAAATGAAAAGTATGAGTCATCAGCACGGTAACCGATGATTATGTCGTAAGGTTTTGTATCAATAAGAAAGTGTTCTTTCAAGTACTTTTTTGCCTCTTCAGCAATGCTGTGTTTTTGCCAGTATGTCCGATTTTCTGTAAGAATTGCAAGCCAGTTAAGAACACTATATTCCGGAGAGTTAAGATTTAGAATTTTCAGATTATCATAATTTATTGAATAGGCATTTGCATAACCATCAGTATTGTTTTTACAAGCCCATTCTTTTGCAAGTTCGATTCTTTCAGTACAATAAAAGCCTCGGCCATAATCATTTGATAATGAACCCTTGCCAAAGACAGGTTGTTTTATTATGTTTTCTGATCCGTGGTATATTATATCATTCATAGCTATCTCACCTGTTATAATGTTGTTAATATAACTATATCGCTACTGCGATATAGTGTCAAGGCTTCTTTATAAATATATTCTAATCCATGAAACATTTCAGATACATTCATCCATTATTCTAAGTAAGAATTTTAAGTAGTGTCTGGAGGGATGGATGATGATAATCATTTGGTATGTTGCATTAGTTGTTTTACTTTTTTTCGGGGCGAAGGTTTGTAAGAAGAAGACCTGGAACGAAGAGAATATGTCTTTCAATCAGACTAAAGCTTATCTGGGTTTTTGTGCTGTTATTATTGTATTTCATCATATGTCTCAGGCTACATGTGCATCGTGGCTTAATCCCCGCTACATCAGACATGGGCTTGATATATTTGTAACAGCAGGTTATCCGATGGTGGCAATGTTTTTCTTTTGTTCAGGGTATGGCCTGTATAAAAGTGCTAAAACAAAGCCGGACTTTTTTAAGCGTTTTATTCCTGCGAGAATTATTCCTATCCTGATTCCAACATTACTTACAACTCTTGTATATATATTTTTCATGTACTGGAGAC
>CACZPG010000311.1 GCA_902782965.1 uncultured Lachnospiraceae bacterium | reverse complement strand
CGCTCCTATGACGGGGATGATAAATCGGAGAGTGGATCCGCTTTCGCCACAATCGATATCGGTATAGTCTTTGGGATTTATATTAAGAGGAGTAATTTCGTAACTGTCAGCTGTCCTTATCACAGATGCACCAAGACCTGTAAGCGTATTTACAGTAGCCTCTATATCCTGTGAACTGTCAGGAGTCATCAGACGGACAGTGTTTTCAGAAAGTGCTCCCGCAATAAGCAGTCGGTGGGCATGAGATTTGGAGGCTATGGCACGAACCACGCCTCCGAAGGATTCATTATTTTTTGAAATTTTCAGAACATCGGTTGAAGCATCATACATTAAGATTTCGGTGCTGTGTTCTATAAAATTTGATTCCTTATTATCAGACCGGATATTCATATAGCTTCCTCATAATTCATAATTTATTTTCTTAAATACCGTCTACTTCTTCCTTTGCAAGCTTTCCATCACGGAGGATATCGTGAAGAAACTGCGAATCATCTGTCTCCAGAGCTTTCTTATACTCTCCAAGATAGTTTATTATAGTGTCCAGCTCATATATGAGGTTATCCTTATTTTCCATAAAGATTTCTGTCCACATATCTTCGTTCAGCCAGGCTACTCTTGTCATGTCTTTGTAGCTTCCGGCAGAGAAACCGAGATGTTCTCTTGCAGTAGGACTCTTGATATATGCATTTGATACGATATGTGCCATTTCTGAAGTGAAGGCAATCATCTGATCATGTTTATCGGCACTTGTAACTGTTATTCTTCCGAAATTGCAAGGTGCCAGGGAATCCTTGATTCGTTCAATCAGAAACATGTCATAGGATTCGTCCGGTACAATTATCATGGATGCATCCTTGAACAGTTTTCCGGTACTGTATTTGTAGCCGGAGAATTTCTTTCCTGCCATAGGATGTCCTCCGGCGAATATAAATCCGTTTTCTTTAGCAATAGGGAAGCATTCTCTGCAGATTCTCCTCTTCAGACCTCCTGCATCAATTACAAGGGCGCCTTTCTTGAAATTCTTGGCATTATTTCTAACGAAATCAATGATAGCCTGATTATACAGAGATATGATTACGAGATCGCATTCTGATAAAGAATTGGAAGTGTCTCCATCATTGTTTCCATCAGCATTATTGTTTGCATTTTCGGTGGTAGTATTCTGTGTACCGGTGGAGGAAATGATTCCTGTTAATTCTCCATCCAGTGTTCCGTCCATTATAGCAAAATGTGTGGTAGATGAGCTTCTGTTGTAACCAAGAACTCTTGCATTTGAATTATCTTTAAAGGCTTTAGCGAAAGAACCGCCGATAAGTCCGAGTCCGATTATACCCACGGTTTTTATACCGGATCTATGGAAGTCGCCATCTTTATTCCTGGATTTCTGATTATCCTTCTTTCCGGGATTGGTGATTCGTGTAACAGATTTAACGATATCGAGAGAGCCTATCAGCTCAGTATCAAGTTTTGAAGTATCTCCGATTATTCCGAGGATTGTCTGGAATTCTCCTCTGGACAGCTGGCAGCGCATTCCCTGTTCTTCGAACCAGTCGGTGAGCTTTTCTATCTGATCGTCGGTTGCATTGTTTTCTAAGATTGCTATCATATTTTCGTGGATTCTCCTGTTTTTATTTATTTTTATTTATTATTCTTAAATACGTATATAACGCATATACTAATACCTAACCAAGTATAGTAGTTTTAAAAAGAATAAGCAAGTACTTTATCGCTTTAACGTAGCAAAGTATAAACTGAAATATTTAGTTTGTCAAATAATAACTATAATACATGCCAGGAAGAGTTCACAAAAAATTGGCACATTTATGAAAACAGTGATACAATGTGTCAGTATGACATGAATATTATATAAGTCTGAAGGACATAATAATGGATAATTTTAGAGTAAGGACCAAAACACTTAATTTCATACTTATAATAGTAGCTATGGCTTTCATGCTATATTTGCTAAAGCTGATGTTAAGGATAGGTCAGGGACTTGGTGAAGTAGCGCTTATGTATGAGATAGTTACAGTGGTGATCATCATAGTCTTTATGTTGTTAATGCTCCCGGGACTTGGAAAATCTATAGCAATAGATGGAAATGATATAGTCATCAGGAGACTCTTTATTCTTAGCGAAGATATCGCACTCTATGAGGTTGATCACTGTGACCTGGTAACAGGTCTTACAACCAAGGGGAAGATACATCGTTCCTATAATGAGCTTAGAATATTCTATAATGGAAATAAAATATCCTTTACGGATATTGGCTACACCAACTGGGACAGACTGGTGGAATATATGGAACATAATGGCAAGGTTAATCACGTTGATGGAAGAAGTAAGTTTGATAAATATATAGATGACAGATTTAAAAATATGATGAAGTAGAAAGAGGGAATTATTTTGGATATAGCTATAAGTCTTCTAAAAATCATAGCAGGTTTTGTACTTCTTATAAAAGGTGCGGACTTTTTTGTTGATGGTGCGGCGGCTATCGCTAAGAAGCTGGGAGTTCCGCAGATAGTTATAGGACTTACGATAGTTGCCATGGGAACAAGTGCGCCCGAGGCTGCGGTGAGCATAAGTGCGGCAGTTAAGGGTAACAACGGTATTTCCATAGGAAATGTACTAGGCAGCAATATAATGAATATACTTCTTATTCTTGGAATTACCGCAGTAATAACTGTTCTTCCGGTTAAAAGAGATACGGTGAAAATCGATATTCCTTTCATGATCTTCTCGACAATTCTTTTTATAACCTGGGGAAGCCTGGCAGGAAATATAACCAGAGCAACAGGTATCATATTCCTGCTTATGCTGGCTTCCTATATAGGATATCTCATGTGGTATTCAAAGCGACATGGTGATGATGGAGAGGCTACGAAGGACGTAAAGGTATGGCTGATACCTATTTTTGTTCTGGGTGGACTTGCGGCCATCATTTTCGGTAGTAATATAACTGTTGAGGGTGCATCAGCAGTGGCAAAGGTTTTCGGCGTTTCTGACAGGGTTATAGGTCTGACCATCGTTGCCTTCGGTACCTCACTTCCTGAACTTATGACTTCTGTAACTGCAGCAAGAAAGGGAAATGTAGATCTTGCCATTGGAAATATCGTTGGAAGCAATCTGTTCAATATACTTTTTATTCTTGGAATTACAAGTGTTATCATAGATCTTCCTTATATATCCAGTGCAGCAAACTTTATGATAGATGGATTTGTAGCGCTTCTTGCAGCAGTACTTCTGTGGCTTCTGACCGTAAAGAACAAAAGGCTGGGCAGAACAGGCGGACTTATCATGCTGTTGATGTACTCTGCATATTTTGTGTATCTTCTGATCATGTGACGCAGGTAGTGATGTAGGGAAATTTCTTCGGTCATCTTTGGCATATTTGGTGAGAAACGAAAAGGAATAATCTGTATGGCATATAAGTTAAATAAATCAAATGAGGCATTACAGGCTGAGTCCGGTAACAGTTTTAGTCGTGACTGGAAGAATTATGAGACTACTACCGGAGACGGAGGGTTTTTGGATTCTTTTAATGCTTTAAAGCAGCAGATGGACTTTGTGGCCGAACAATATATTGAACAAAAGAATAGTATGCATAGAAGGAAAGAGGAGCTGGCAAAGGATGTAAGGGACAGAGTTATAATTGTTATACTCGTGGCACTTGGTCCGGTTGCCTATACATTATTACTCTTTCTTTTTTCGATTGTTGCGAAAGGTTCCGGATTACTAAGTGTGTTTTATGTTTTTTTCAGAATAATTCAGGTTCCTATATTTGTGATATGTGAATTCTATTATCTGCCTGCTGCTATCAGACTTATGATGAATCGTCTGTGGCAGAAGAAATATCTGAACTCCGGACCTGATCTGATGGAATACCGCCAGAAGCATCAGATAATTTCCTTTGATGATGAGAGAAGATTTCTTGATGAGAGACTTCGCAGATATGATGAAATGATTAAGGAGATTGAGGTGAAAGAACTTGATAAGGCTGATGGAGTTTTTTCTATCCTGTATGCCGGAGATACTGCAGAAATGATACCAGAGCATAGAGAGATTCTGGAAAGAATGCGGAAGCTGACTGTATTTGAAGATTACAGAGCCAGTGTGGTTGAGACAAGAAAGGAAGTGGGACCGGGCTGGCTGATAGTAGGTTTATCCATATTAATGGTAGTGATTTTGGTATTTGCACTGTTTTAATCAGTGGCAGGCGGCTGGGTTAAAAAAGGTATTTCATATAGCGTAAATAGTTATATTTTGACACGCATGGTAGAATATTCTATAATTGTGGCTGATGTGTAAGAATAAAAGGATTGATTCGTTACTGTTCAGCAGGTGCTTCCCAGAATATTCGGAACGTCCGCACTCGTAATGCAGTTTTTATTAAGCAAGCTTATAAAAACTGATTACGGTGCTCTATTGTCTGCTACGTAGACACCTTCCTCATATTGTGGGAAGCAACCTTGCTCAGCAAGGTTAGGATATACACAGATAATAATACTTAGTATGCAAGCATCCACGTTTTATTATCTGTGTATATCCTACCTGCCGAACAGTTACATTGATTCTTAAATACGGGAATGGAGGAAAGTTTAATGAAGGCTTATAAGGATATGACAAAAGAAGAGCTTGCAAAGGAGATAAAAGAACTCAAAGCTCAGTATAAGAAGTATCAGGATATGGATCTCAGACTTGATATGAGCCGTGGTAAACCATGCCGTGAGCAGCTGGATATATCTATGGGAATGATGGATGCACTTAATTCAGAAGCAGACCTTTCATGTGCGGATGGAACAGACTGTCGTAACTACGGTGTGCTTACCGGAATCGAGGAGGCCAAGGTTCTTCTTGGAGATATGATGGAGAATAATCCTGATAATATCATCATATATGGTAATTCTTCTCTTAATGTAATGTATGATACCATTGCAAGAGCTATGACTCATGGTATTCTGGGAAATACTCCATGGTGCAAGCTGGACAAGGTTAAATTCCTCTGCCCTGTTCCCGGTTATGACAGACATTTCGGAATTACAGAGTATTTCGGAATTGACATGATTCCTGTACCGATGTCTCCGGAAGGTCCTGATATGGATATGGTTGAGAAGCTTGTATCAGAGGATGAAACCATAAAGGGTATCTGGTGTATTCCGAAGTATTCAAATCCACAGGGTTATTCCTATTCAGATGAGACCGTAAGACGGTTTGCCAGACTTAAGCCTGCTGCAAATGATTTCAGAATTTTCTGGGATAATGCTTATGGAATTCATCACCTCTATGATGATAAAGAGGATTATATTGTTGAGATTCTTGCTGAATGTAAGAGAGTCGGAAATCCTGATATGGTTTATAAATTTGCTTCCACCTCTAAGATTTCATTCCCGGGAAGTGGAATAGCATGTCTTGCAACATCTCCTAACAACATGGAAGATATTCTCAGTCAGCTGAAACATCAGACTATAGGACATGATAAGGTTAATCAGCTCCGTCATGTAAGATTCTTCAAGGATATTCATGGAATGACAGAGCATATGAAAAAGCATGCAGCAATTATCAGACCTAAGTTTGAGGCTGTTCTTCAGACACTGGATAACAGACTTGGTGGTCTTGAGATTGGTGAATGGACGAAGCCTATAGGAGGATATTTCATAAGCTTTGATTCATTAGATGGCTGTGCTAAGGAAATCGTTGATAAGGCTAAGAAGGCTGGCGTAATTATGACTAATGCAGGTGTTACCTGGCCATATGGTAAGGATCCTCATGATTCAAATATCAGAATAGCTCCTACATATCCGAATCTGGAGGATCTTAAGCTTGCAGCTGAATTGTTTACCCTTTGTGTAAAGCTTGTCAGTGCACAGAAGATATACGATGAGAAATAATTCGGAGAAAACTATGAAACTGGATGTTTTATATGAAGATGAATATATAATTGCCTGTGTGAAACCCTACGGTGTCCCAAGCCAGCCGGATAAGACCTATGGTGTTGATATGGTTACGCTGGTTAAAGAATACCTGTATGAGGAAGCCGGAGAGCCATATATTGCTGTTATCAACCGGCTTGACAGGCCGGTAGCCGGGATAATACTTTTTGCAAAGGATGAAGACACTGCTGCTAAATTATCGGATATGCTTCAGGATGGAGAAATATCCAAGTATTATCAGGCTGTTGTTGAAGGTTTTCTGGATGAGCCGGAAGGCGAATATGAGGACTGGATTCTCCACGATAAGAGGAAGAATACTTCTAAGATTGTTCCGAAAGGTACAAAGGGTGCTAAGAAAGCCTTGCTTGGGTATGAAGTTCTGGATGAGCTTGATACAGATGAAGGTCCTGTTTCCTACGTGCTCGTGGAACTTATGACAGGACGTCATCATCAGATTCGATGTCAGATGGCTGCCCATGGAACCCCGCTTTGGGGAGATACCAAGTACAACCCAAGATTTACCTCTGCTTCCGGAAGAAAATCCGGTTCTGATAAATATCCTGAGATAGGCCTGTACTCTACGAGAATGGAATTCATTCATCCGGTTACCGGAGAAGAAATCTTCCTTCATAGAGAACCTGAAGGGAAAGCCTTTGACATAGTAGATCAGATGGATTTCTGAAAACATAGTAAGTGAAATATATATAGCACTATCCTTTATTTGATGTTAGAATGAGGATAGTGCTATTTGTTCTTGTCTTTGTGTTGCCGGAGGATTCTTCATTGCTTAAGAAAATCGGATTTACAGCCAAAATGATAATAGGAATATCGGTGCTTTTGCTCCTGGCGAATATTGTTCTCGGTTTTGTTATGCTGAGTTTTTCTAAACGTGCAATGATGGCACTTATTTCCGAAAGAATGCTGGATGTGGCAAATGTTGCGGCGGCTTCTATTGATGGTGATATTCTGGAGGGGATTACTGCAGAGGACGTGGGTTCTCCGGAATATAACGAAATGCTTGAAGAATTTAAGCTTTTTCAGAATAACATGAAACTGGAATACATTTATGGAATCCAACAAACGGGTGAGAAAGAATTCGCTTTCTTAATTGATCCGGAACTGGATGATCCGGGGTTCTTCGGAGAACCTATAGAATATACAGATGCTTTGTATGCGGCAAGCAAGGGTACACCTTCGGTTGATAAAGATACTACTTCAGACAGGTGGGGAACTTTCTACAGTGCATATAGTCCGGTGTATAATTCCAAGGGTGAAGTAGCCGGTATTATAGGCGTTGATTTTGATGCTGCATGGTATAACAGGCAGATATCCCAGATTATCGTTGCTATAGCACTGATGTCTGTTTTCTCTCTGTTTGCCGGTGCATTGATAGTATTTCTTGTTACGGGTCGAATAAGAAGTGAGTTTAAACTTCTTAATTCCCGTATAGGTGTTCTTGTTGATGAAGTTGATGAGCTGAATCGTAGTCTTCCCGGTTCTGATCATTCTGACTCTGATAATGATGAGCAGGTTGATAATAATGGAATTAAGGTTTATTCAGGTGAGCATATAGATGAGCTGAACGAGAAAATCCAGAATATGCAGAAGGATATCAAAAGGTATCTCGAGTATATGAAGAAACAGGCATATATGGATAATATGACGGGTGTTAAGAATAAGACAGCTTATCTGAAGATTGTAGAAGCTTTGAATAATCACATTTATTCCGGTATGGCAGACTTCTCAGTTGCCGTATTTGATGTAAATGGTCTTAAGAGCGTAAATGATTCTTATGGTCATGAGGCAGGTGATTTATTGATCTGCGGGGTGGCTGATTGTATAATTGACGTCTTCGGAGGTGATCGATGCTTCAGAATTGGCGGAGATGAATTTATAGTGATCATGATGAATACTCAGGAGAAGGATATAAGAGAATTCTTCTCGGTTCTTGAAGATAACTTTAATAAATGGAAGAATGAAAAGTATGAGAATATCAGGCTTTCAGCGGCGATGGGAGCAGCACGATATGTAAAAGAAATTGATTCAAATTATAACAGTGTATTCAGACGTGCAGATGATGATATGTATGATAATAAGAAGAAGCATTATATGAAACTTGAGCAGGAGAAATAAACACCGTAGGAAAAGAAAATGAGTACAAAAAGTCTTGTTCTTTCAAAACTGGAAAAATCCAGAGGACAATTTATTTCCGGCGCAGAGCTTGCAGAGGAGTGCCGGGTGTCCAGAAATGCAGTCTGGAAAACAATAAATGAACTCCGAAAAGATGGTTATACAATAGAGTCAGTTAATAATAAAGGTTACTCATTGCTTCCGGAGAATGACATCCTTTCCGCTGAGGCGGTAAGATTATTCCTGGATATCTGTAACGCAGGGAGTGATAACAGAAACATCCCCATCTATATTTATAAACAGATTGACTCCACAAATACTGAGGCTAAGAGGCTGCTTATAAATGAACGGGGTGTTTTTATTCATGGAAGCCTTATTATTGCAGAGTCTCAGTCAGCAGGCAGGGGACATGATGGCAGGAGTTTCACTTCACCTGATGGAGGTATATACCTAAGTATAATTCTGGAACCGTCCAAGATGAATACGGGAAATAGGAAGGTGACCGATTATATAGCGGAGTCAGTTGAGGGTGTTCTTGAAGAAGAGCTTGATATCAAGGTAGTCATAAAAGAGAAAGGCCGGATATATCAGGGTGGCAGGAAAATCTGCGGTATTCTTACTGAGGGAATATCCGATATGGAAACAGGAATATACAGTAATTATATTGTGGGAATAGGTGTGCTGGTAAATAATATAAAAACCTCTGAAGAAGTAGACAGAAATAAACTGATAGCGATGCTTTATTCAAGAATAATGAAT
>CACZPG010000310.1 GCA_902782965.1 uncultured Lachnospiraceae bacterium | reverse complement strand
TTTATCACAAATAAATGAATTATGAAAGTGCTAAGGGGTCTAAATTATTTACTTTTTATAAGACCCTTAAAATAGCTATTATTTTCACCCCTCTATAAACAGCACATTCTTCAGCTATCACTTCTTCCTGCAGACAAGGCTTCCGTCTTCCATATCCAGAACAACTGTATCTCCCATGGATAGTGCATTGCTGAGAATTGCTCTGGCTACCAGGGTTTCAACATTCTTCTGCAGGAATCTCTTCAACGGTCTTGCTCCATATACAGGATCATAGCCTGCATCTATTACATAATCTCTTGCAGCCGGTGAAAGTTCTATCTTGATTTCCTTATCAGCAACCCGCTTATTCAGATCCTTCATAAGCAGTTCAACTATTCCGGAAATGTTATCCTTCGTAAGAGGCTTGAACATAATTATCTCATCCAGACGGTTCAGAAACTCCGGTCTGAAATGAAGCTTCAGCATATCTGTTACCTGTTTCTCGGCTTCCGGCTTAATATCTCCGTCATCATCAATTCCTTCAAGCAGGAACTCGGAACCGATATTAGAAGTCATTATCAGAATAGTATTCTTGAAATCAACTACATTTCCCTTGGAGTCTGTAATACGTCCGTCATCAAGAATCTGAAGCATTATATTAAATACATCCGGATGTGCCTTCTCTACCTCATCGAATAGAACTACTGAATAAGGACTTCTCCTTACTGCATCCGTGAGCTGTCCGCCTTCGTCATAACCAACATATCCCGGAGGCGCTCCAATAAGACGGGACACACTGTGTTTCTCCATATATTCACTCATATCTATTCGAACGATATTGGTCTCATTATCGAAGAGAGCTTCAGCAAGGGTTTTGGCAAGTTCGGTCTTACCTACACCGGTAGGTCCCAGGAACAGAAATGAACCGATAGGCTTGGTCGGATCCTTGATGCCGGCCTTTGATCTGATTATTGCTTCACTTACAAGGGAAACTGCACTGTCCTGTCCAACTACTCTCTTATGAAGTTCATCTGCCAGATGAAGAGTCTTGTTTCTCTCAGATTCAGAAAGCTTGGCCACCGGAATTCCGGTCCACTTGGAAATGATCTTAGCTATTTCTTCATCAGTTACATTTTCATGAAGCAGCTGTCTCTCCTTAACCGATGAACTGTTCTCAAGAGTTTCCAGTTCTTTCTGGAGTTCAGGTATCTTGCCATACTGCAGCTCTGCAGCCTTATCATAATTACCCTTTCTCTGAGCTATTTCCAGATCATCCTTAGCATTCTCGATTTCTTCGCGCAGTGTTCTGACACGTTCAACCTCAGCCTTCTCGTTCTCCCAGGTAGCCTTCATGGAATTGGACTTATCCTTAAGCTCTGCCAGCTCCTGTTCAATGCTTGCAAGCCTCTCCTGAGACAAATGATCATCCTCATTCTTAAGGGCTGTTATTTCAATTTCCAGCTGCATGATCTTACGTTCGATCTCGTCCACCTCAGCAGGCATCGAATTAAGTTCCGTCTTGATCATTGCACAGGCTTCATCAACCAGGTCAATTGCCTTATCAGGAAGGAAACGATCTGTGATATATCTGTTAGACAGTGTAGCTGCTGCTACGAGAGCTCCATCAGATATTTTAACACCATGGAATACTTCATACCTGTTTTTGATACCTCTTAATATGGAAATGGTATCTTCTACGGTAGGCTCATTAACCTGAACCGGCTGGAATCTTCTCTCAAGTGCCTTATCCTTCTCAATATATTTCCTGTATTCATCAACCGTGGTGGCACCTATACAATGCAGCTCTCCACGAGCAAGCATAGGCTTAAGCATATTTCCGGCATCCAGACTACCATCTGTTTTACCTGCTCCGACTATCGTATGAATCTCATCTATGAAAAGAATAATCTGACCGTCAGACTTCTTCACCTCATCCAGTACCGACTTAAGTCTCTCCTCGAATTCTCCTCTGTACTTAGCTCCTGCAATCAGAGACCCCATATCCAGTGCAAATATTTCCTTATCCTTAAGAGAATCCGGAACATCACCCTTGACTATTCTCTGCGCAAGTCCTTCAATAGCTGCCGTTTTACCAACACCCGGATCACCTATAAGAACAGGATTATTCTTGGTTTTACGGGAAAGAATTCTGATTATATTTCTGATTTCTGCATCACGTCCGATTACCGGATCCAGCTTCTGCTCCCTGGCACGCTCAACAAGATTGTAACCAAACCGGCCAAGAGCATCATAGGTATCCTCAGGATTATCAGATTCCACCTTCTTATTACCTCTTACATCCTTAAGTGCACTCATAAATGCATTCTTCGTTATACCGAATTTTCTGAAAAGCTCTTTGACCGAACTGCCTGCCTTATCAAGCAGAGCAATGAAGAGGTGTTCCACCGAAATATATTCGTCTCCCATTTTCTTCGCTTCACTCTCTGCAGCGAAAATAACTCTTCCCATCTCCTGTCCCATATAGATATCTTCCGAAGAACCGGACACATGAGGTCTGGCTTTGATAAGAGCTTCACTTTCAGTTGTCAGAGCAGATACAGCAATCCCCATTCTGCTGAGCAGCTTAGCTATCAGACTGTCGTCAAGTGTAAGAAGACTGTACAGCAGATGTTCACTTGTAACTTCCTGATTATCATTTTCCATGCATATTCTCTGGCTTCCCTCTATTGCTTCAAGAGAATTTCTTGTAAATTTCTCAGCATTCATAACATCAACTCCTTTCTGTTCATCTTGTTAGCACTCTCATCCAATGAGTGCTAATAACCTTTTGAGTATGTTATATCACTATGCTATGTACTTGTCAATCTGTTTTTTATGTCAATTCCTACTACTGTTTATATGCCTCGCAGCTGACATTCAGAATATCTTTCGATTTATTCCTGCTCAACAGAAAAAGGTGAGCCAAAAGAATTTGACTCACCTTTGATTTACTATTTATTCACCAGCTATATCTGTAAAGTTTATACTATAACAGCTGCCATGTTATATTACATAAGCTTGGTTCCGCAGTTCTGGCAGAACTTAGCACCATTTGCCGGAGTACCACATTCAGGACAGAACTTAGGTCCTGCACCTGCTGCTGGTGCTGCCTGCTGTGGAGCTGCCTGCTGCTGCATTGGCTGGCCCTGTGGGTATCCCTGCTGCATCTGCTGCTGTGGCTGGCCCATTCCCATGCCCATACCATTCATCATCTGGCTTGCAACTGAAGCACCCATCATCATCTCTGCCATGCTTCCCATGGTTGAATTACCACTGTTCATTTTGCCGTCTGCCATAGCATCAACCATTGTCATCTGGGTATATTTATTTACATCACCAACCATAGACTGAGCTGCGGCTTGTGTAATCTTCTTCTGAATCTCTTCAGGATAGTTGAAGTTATTGATACTGAATCCGGTTACTGAAATACCATCCTTGCTGATTTCCATATCCAGATCTTCCTGAATACCCTTTGAAATATCAAATGAGCTTGCCTGAAGATTGAACATATCCTTGCCTTCTTTTGAAATCCATTTCATAAGAAGCTGATCAAGAACTGTAATTATACGAAGCTTAACGTCTTCAATAGAATAAGACTGCTTGACACCGGCTACCTTATCTATAAGAGTCATATAATCTGAAACTTTAACATTTGCAGTACCGTTAGCTCTTACCGGCATACCACCAGGAAGTCCCGGAGCCTGAAGCATTATAGGTCCCTTAGTTCCCCATTTGATGGTAAATTCCTTAGTATTGATAAACAGAACCTCTGCTCTGAGTCCGGAATTAAAACCGAATTTGAAACCTTTAAGAGTTGAAAGGAATGGAATAATCTTAGACTCTATATCATAATCACCCTCATCCTTAAATACTCCTTCAACTTTCCCCTGATAAAGGAAGATAGCATCCTGTCCCGGACGAATGATAAGGCGTGAACCCTTCTTAATTTCCTTATTAGTCCATTTCCAGAAGATGAGATTGTCATCAAATTCTTCCCATTCAACTACATTTGCAAATTGATTAGATAAAATACCCATAACTACCTCCATTAATAAAATTTATAAAATATCTATAGGCCCATCAGAGCCCTCATTAGTATCAGAAGATTCATACTTGCTGGCAAGGTCGGAAATGTCATCGTAATCTGATATTCCCGAAGCATTATCCAGCTCAGCCATAGCATTGGCTCTGTCCAGCATGTAATCTGCTTTCTCAGTCATCCTAGAGAACATTTCATCACTGGTCTTTGCTCCTGCCCGGGCAGCCATCTTATTCATCTGTTCCTGTGCATTTGCAGCTTCCAGCTTAGACTTGATCTCACTCAGCTTGCTCTCCAATGTGGAAATATCTGAACTGAGCTTCTCATTCATCTTGGATAAATTACTGTAGTTTGTATTTACCTCATTGAATTTAGTCTCAAGCCTTACACCATCCTGTTTAACTGCATCAAGCCTGTTCTCATATACTGCCGCATCACTCGGATTACCATTCTCATTTGCTTTTGCAATATACCTTTCAAGCTTTGCAGCCTCTGCCTGATTCTCGCTAAGCGCTGCCTTAGCACGTCTCACATCAGATTCAAGTGCCGCGGTCTCAGACTTTACCTGTCCGAGGTCTGATCTCAGCTGCATCAGATATTTCTCTATAGACTTCTCCGGATGCTTATCTTCTTTATTACTGAAAACAGCATTTATATTCGATGCCATAATATCTTTGAATCTTGATAGTATTCCCATCTTAGCCCCCTTGTATTATTGTATCCTTCTTTTCCAGCTTACGTACGACTCCAGAGATATAAATATGCCTGTGTCCTTGCAGCGAACCTTTCCCTCTTAAGCAGTTCGCGCACTTCCTCTTTAGTATACCACGCAGCTTCAATCTCTTCAAATGAAGAATCACTTTTCTGAATTTTTCCTTCACAGGTACCTACCACGCAGACATTCATCTCATTCGAAAAACCGACCGCGCTATAGCTGAGTCCTATCATGTCATCGATAGATATCAGTTCCAGCCCCGTCTCTTCTCTCAGCTCTCTCGCAGCCGCCTGCTCCGGAGTCTCACCCTCATCTATAAGGCCTGCCGGAAAATTATATACCCACATCCCCACTGCCATTCGAAATTCTCTGTTTATAAGTATCCTTTCTCCATCGGGAGTGGTCATCATAAGAACAACTGCATCAGGCTTATCACCCTGCAGTTGTTCATAAGAAGCAATATCCTTACTTCTGCTTATTATTTCGTATGTTTTGGGATATCCATCCTCAGTTTCATATTCTATATCATATCTGCTGATGAATTTTCCCTCTGATAATTTCTTTATTCCCTTATATTTCACAGCTAATATCCTCTACACCCTTCATGTTCTGTCCAGATCCAGACTCTGTCTGATAGCTTCCATTTCATCATCCATTTCGGCGAGACTATCAGCACATTTCTTAAGTCGGGCAACAACTTCATCAGGGTGCTTCAATTCCTTCTTATATTTCAGCTTATGATCCACAGAAGCCCAAAAATCCATCGCAATGGTTCTGAACTGAACCTCAACCTTCATGTGTTTCTTTCCTTCAGAAAGGAAAATCGGTATATCAACTATTATGTGAAAACTTCTGTAGCCATTAGGCTTGGGATTCTCTATATAATCCTTTCTTGCCAGCAGCAGCACATCGTCCTGCTGTACCAGAAGATCAGCAAGTCTGTATATATCCTCCTTGAAGGAACATACGACTCTTATTCCTGCTATATCGAAGATTTCTCCTTCCATGTTCTCGACATTTATATCCACACCATGAATCATCATCTTCTCAACGATACTTGTAGGACTTTTGAGTCTGGTCTCAATTGATTCAAAAGGATTACGATCATATTGAAGAGAGAATTCTTCGTTAAGTACATTCAGTTTTGTTTCTATTTCCATGATGGCACATCTGTACAGCGTCATCAGTTCCTGAAACTCTTTAGTTCTCGAGAAGACCTTGGCAACCTCCTCAGCCTTTCGTCTGATCTGAGTTTCCTCCGGATAGTCCATATTATCACCTATGTCAGCTTTCTAAAATTAGAATTTCTATACTCCTTCGGAGTAGTTCCCGTTACCTTCTTAAACACACTTATGAAATAACTGTGAGAGGAGAAGGACAGGTCTGTTGCTATCTCAATACTGGTCTTATCCGTATATTTCAGCAGCCAGCAGGCTTCCTCAATCTTCTGATTCCTTATATATTCACTTACAGAAACTCCCATTTCCTTCTTGAATAGCTTAGAGAGATAGGTCTCATTTAAAGCTACTCTCTCAGCCAGTTCAGATACCGTCAGACTCTTATGAATATTCTCACGAATATAATCTACACACTGCATGATCTGCTTAGACTTAGCTGTCTTAACACCGGATTCAACCATGTATTCACAGAATGCCTCTATCATCTCCCATTGAACCTTCTGAATGTCATCAACCCGCTGCATCTGATCTGCCTTCTTGATATATGCATCGCTCAGCTTATACGCAAAATCCTGCGGCATTCCCTTACTTATACAAACTCTGGTAACTATGGCAGTCATTGCTACATGATGATACATTGCATTATGAACAGGATTATCAGACAGTACTCCTCGTATCTCATCATTTGATTTCGGACCACTCTCCCATTTCGCTCTTACTTCATCAAGTCTTCCTTCAGCGATAAGGTTATAGAGTGCCATTTCATTATCATACGTTGGATGCTTTATCTCACTCTCTCTTTCTTCAAACATATTCCTGGTAATCTCTGCCTTGATATCGCTCATATAAAACCCTCGCTTTCTAAAATGTCATTTAACCCCATTTTTTAGTAAAAAGTTATCAAAAAGTTGATACAATTAACAATATATTTGTATCATTTCAATGAGGAATAAAATATACTACCAGTATAGAGGAACGCCCCCTGTTAAAGAAGATCTAATCTTCTTTAATCATATAAATACTTTTAACCTTCACTAATGGTAAAAGGACGGATTCGCATGGATTCGTCCTTTTATCTTTTGTTGTATTAATTTATTCTACCCCATTTACAGGTATATGTGCAAGTATAAATCACAAAATGTCAGAGATTTACAGTAAATATGATCTTAGGTTTCTTGTAATTTACACTGATTTTACCCTTGAACATCCTGACAAGGCTTTCTGCCATGGAAAGTCCGATTCCAAATCCCTCTTTACTGCTGTTATGAGATTCATCTGCTCTGTAGAATCTATCGAAGAACCGGCTGTAATCAACTCCTTCTCCTTCTGCATAATCATTAGAAACTGTCAGGACTGCACTTCTTCCTTTCTGATGAAGATCAAGTGTAATATCTCCGCCATCATCACAATACTTTACAGCATTATCCAGAAGAATATTGATAAGCTCATGAATTCCGTTCTTATCGGCACTGACATGAATATCCTCTGCTATGGTGTACTCCAGCTTCTTTCCCTGAGTATCTGCCACCGTCTTCAGAGACGATACAACACTATTAGCCTCTTCAGAAATATTAACATCCGTAAATACAATATCCTCCCTCTCCTCAAGCTTGGACAGAACCACCAGCTGGGAAATAAGATCCGACATTCTCTTCACCTGATTTACCGTACTTTCTGTCCATTCACTCTTTCCACTTGTCATCTCAATTACTTCAGTATTTGCAGAAATAACCGCAAGTGGTGTCTTCAGTTCATGACTCGCATTAGTAATAAATCTTTTCTGAGCTTCTATGTTCTTCACATACGGCTGAACGGCTTTACGGGCAAATACAGAGAGCAGCAGCATGAGAAGCAGAATGCTCAGTGCTCCCACATAGAAAGAAAAGCTTACGAAGTAACGAACATAAGCGAGATTTCTGGTACAATCCATTATTATTATTTTGTAGCTTCCATCAGACTGTTTTAACTTATAGAAAGCATAGGTCAGGAAATTATACTTAAAAAGTCCTTTAGTTTTGGAGCTTTTAAGCGCATGAAGAACGAAGTCACCTATATCCGACTCATTTATTGCCGCTATATGTTCTACATTAAACTGGGTAACCTCTCCGTCTGTTGAGACATTAACCGTTACATATCTCACTTCATACTGGGTCTCTATTGTTATTTCTTTGTCCTTGAAGGCTTTAAACTCATTATTCTTCAGTTCAATACCATCCTGCTCGGAAAGAAATTCCAGAGTGACAAATACATCATCAACAGCATTCTTATAAGTAATAAGATTAACAAGGCCCAGAACGATCATAAGCACTATCAGCATTGACAGTGTCGATATTCCTATGAATTTTAATCTAAGCTTTCTGAACATACCAATCTACCTCTTGAAATCCAATCTATAATCACAGTTCAATAAACATATTAATCTACACTACCCTAAGAATCACATCTCCAGCATTAATTCACCCTGGTCAGTTTGAAATCTCCACCCTGTTCACCTTCAATGATAACATCCCCTGAAATCGATCTGAGTTTATTTCTCAGATAGGAAATATACAGCCACACAATCTCCGGTCCGGTTTCTTCATCTTTCCAGACATGAGAATATATCTCCTCCGTGGTGAAGCTTTTGTCCGGATTCATCATAAAGAATTCCATAAGACTTGCTTCCATTCCTGCAAGCCTGACCGAATTCTCAGATACAAGTTCAAGCTCAGAAACATTAAGTGTGACTGAGCCGAAGCTGAGTTTTCTTGGAGAGTATTCTCCGCTTCTTCTTGTAAGAGATCTGATTCTCGCAAGAAGTTCAACCATAGCGAAGGGCTTGGTCAGATAGTCATCAGCCCCTGCATCCAGACCGGTTACCTTATCATCCATTTCCGACTTGGCCGTCAGAAAGATAGCCGGTGTTCTGTCTCCCGATTCTCTTATAATCTTCAGTGCCGATACTCCATCAAGCTTCGGCATCATAATATCAAATATCATACACGAGAAGGCTTTCTCTTTCGCTTCTTCAACCGCAGCCTCTCCATCATAAACCGCAGTGACCGTATACCCATTATGCTCCAGCACTGCTACAAGAGCTCTGGAAAGATCCTTCTCATCCTCTGCAAGTAGTATATTCATGTAAAACTCCTTCTAAATGTATAACTCCATCTTAATTCTCGAACTGACTGTAATACAGTTCTCTATAGAATCCGCCTTCTTTAAGAAGGGATTCATGTGTACCTTTCTCGATAATATTTCCATCCTTCATAACCAGAATCATATCTGCTTCCCTTATAGTCGAAAGCCTGTGAGCTACTATAAAGCTGGTTCTTCCATTCATCATCTTCGCAAAGGACCTCTGAACTCTGTGTTCGGTTCTTGTATCAATAGATGATGTTGCTTCATCAAGGATCAGCATAGGCGGTATTCTGAGCATAACTCTTGTAATACACAGAAGCTGTTTCTGTCCTTCTGACAAGATTCCTCCATCTTCTGTAAGCATGGTATCATACCCTTCCGGAAGCTGGTTAATGAATCTGTCGGCATGGGTAAGTGCTGCAGCCTTCTCTATTTCATCCATGGATGCATTCTGGGCTCCATAACAGATATTTTCCTTAACCGTAGCGGTTTTGAGCCAGGTTTCCTGAAGCACCATTCCGAAGGATTCCCTCAGACTTTCCCGGGTCAGTTCCCTTATATCCTGCCCTTCTATTTCAATAGCACCTTTATCAACATCGTAGAATCTCATAAGCAGATTAATAAGCGTACTTTTTCCACTTCCAGTAGGACCTACAATGGCAACTCTCATGCCCGGCTTAACTGATAATGACAAATCTTTTATAAGTTCCTTATCCTTGTCGTAGGAGAAACTCATATTCTTAATATCAATGCTGCCTCTTTCCTGCTCCGGAAGCTTATCCATTATCTCTGTCAGATTCTCTGCGGTAACGCTGTCCGGTTCTTCTTTCTCAGCCTCTATAAGCTTTACTACCCTGTCTGCACATGCAAGAGCATTCTGCAGTTCGGTAAGTACATTTGATATTTCATTAAAAGGCTTCATATACTGATTGGCATATGACAGAAATGTAACCAGATTACCAACTGTCATAGCTGCGGATAATGCAAGAAATGCGCCGGTAACCGCCACTGCCGCATAGATTATGTTATTAACAAATCTTGTGGCAGGATTAACTATCGATGAATAGAAAGTGGCCTTGAAGCTTGCCTGTGTCAGTTCCTTATTCAGCTCATCAAATCTTTCAGCCGCAGTATCTTCATAGGAGAAGGCCTGAACAACCTTCTGCTGACCTATCATTTCATCAACCAGGCCGGTAAGCTTACCACGTCTTTCAGACTGAAGGGCGAAGAATTTATGAGTCTTCTTAGATATAAACCCTGCTACGAATAATGATAACGGAGTAAGAATAATAACCATAATAGCAACTTTAAGATCAAGCCTTACCATAAAGATGATAGTTCCTATTATCGTAACTACTCCGGTAAAAAGCTGGGAGAAGCCCATCAGCAGACCATCAGCAAACTGATCTATATCCGTAGTTATTCTGGATACTATGTCTCCGGCAGAATTGGAATCAATATAACTGAGCGGCATTTGCTGCATACTGTCAAATGTCTTAAGGCGAATGTCCTTTGAAACTCTGTTAACCACTTCGTTATTGATCATGCTCATTATCCATTGGAACAGAGCAGCAAAGCCTGCACACATAATGGCATAACACGCATACATCAGCAGCTTGTTTCTCTTGAATTCTTCTCCGATCACTATACAATCTACAGCTTTTCCGATATTAATCGGAATCATTATCTGAAAGTATACCGTCAGAAGAGCCATTATCATGGATAAAACTATGAAGGGGATGTATTTCTTAAGATACCTGAATATTCTCATGATGCCACCTCCCCTGAATCTATCTGGGATTTATAAATTTCCTGATAGACCTCACAACTCTGAAGGAGTTCATCATGTGTTCCTATTCCGGCAACACCGCCTCTTTCCATGACAATTATTCTGTCAGCCGCCTGAATAGTACCTGCACGCTGACTTACAAAGAATACTATCTTATTCTTCTTAATACCGTTTACAGCCCGTCTCAGTTCTTTCTCTGTCGCAAAATCAAGGGCTGAGGTGCTGTCATCAAATATAATAAATGGTGCATCCTTAGCAAGTGCTCTTGCAATTGAAAGTCTCTGTTTCTGGCCACCCGAAAGATTTCTTCCTCCTGCGGCAACAACGAAACCAGTACGCCCATCCTTCTCGTCAATAAAAGCCTTGGACTGGGACTGCTCGAGTGAGATTTCTATACGTTCATCATCAATATCCGGATTTCCCATTCTGATATTGTCAGCTACAGTACCACTGAAAAGCATGGCATGCTGTGGAGTGACAGATACCTTGTCCCGAATAGCCTGCTTCGAATATTCCTTTATGTTTCTACCGTCTATTTCAATAGAACCCTCTGTCGCCTCATAGAATCGCGGAATGAGATTGATAAGACTGGTTTTTCCGGAACCGGTACTTCCTATGATTCCAATGATTTCTCCCTCATTCGCTTCAAAGCTTACATCCTTAACCGCCGGCTCCTTTGCCCCCGGATAAGTAAGTGACACCTTATCAAACCTGATACTGTGATGCGACCTATTCCCGGCTTTCGAAGGATTATCTGCGAGTTCAGCATCTGAAGATTTAGCATCTGTGGATTTATCATCTGAAGCTGATTCTATAAAGCTGATATCCGGCTGGGTGTCCATAACCCCTGCAACTCTCCTGGCACTTGCGAACATTTTCGAAAC